>NZ_JBHJRC010000111.1:0-3015 GCF_042261735.1 Kitasatospora sp. NPDC056327
ACGTCTTCTCCTTCGGCCAGGAGACCAAGACCCTGAACCTGATCACCGGGACCCTGGCCACCGCCGGGGTGTTCGTGGTGATCATGATGGGCGGCTCAGACGAGCTCGGTGACGGTACCGCCGGCGGCGGTGATCTTCTCGGCGGCGGAGCCGGAGACGGCGTCGACCGTCACCTGCAGCGCGACCGAGATCTCGCCGGTGCCGAGCACCTTGACGAGGGAGTTCTTGCGAACCGCGCCCTTGGCGACCAGGTCCTCGACCGTGACCGCGCCACCCTGCGGGTAGAGCTCGGCCAGCTTGTCGAGGTTCACGACCTGGAACGTGATCTTGAACGGGTTCTTAAAGCCCTTCAGCTTCGGCAGGCGCATGTGGAGCGGCATCTGGCCACCCTCGAAGCGCTGCGGAACCTGGTAGCGGGCCTTGGTGCCCTTGGTACCACGACCGGCGGTCTTACCCTTGGAACCCTCACCACGACCCACACGGATCTTGTCGGTCTTGGCACCCGGGGCGGGACGCAGGTTGTGGATCTTGATCGGGTTGTCGCCCATGATCAGTCCACCTCCTCAACCGTCACCAGGTGACGGACCGTCTGGGCCATCCCGCGGATCTCGGGACGGTCCTCCTTCACCACGACATCGTTCAGGCGCTTGAGGCCCAGCGAACGAAGGGTGTCGCGGTGGTTCTGCTTGCTGCCGATGTACGACTTGGTCTGCGTGATCTTCAGGCGAGCCATCAGGCACTCACCCCGGCAGCGGCACGGGCGCGCAGCAGACCGGCCGGAGCCACGTCCTCAAGCGGCAGACCGCGGCGGGCGGCCACCTCCTCGGGGCGCTGGATCTGCTTCAGAGCGGCCACGGTGGCGTGCACGATGTTGATCGCGTTGTCCGAGCCGAGCGACTTCGACAGGATGTCGTGAACGCCGGCGCACTCCAGGACGGCGCGCACCGGACCACCGGCGATAACACCGGTACCGGGGGCGGCGGGCTTCAGCAGCACGACGCCGGCGGCCTTCTCACCCTGAACGGGGTGCGCGATGGTGCCCTGGATACGGGGGACCTTGAAGAAGTTCTTCTTGGCCTCCTCAACACCCTTGGCGATGGCGGCCGGAACCTCCTTCGCCTTCCCGTAACCGACACCTACGGTGCCGTCACCGTCGCCCACCACGACCAGCGCGGTGAAGCTGAAACGACGACCACCCTTGACAACCTTGGCGACACGGTTGATCGCGACGACGCGCTCGACGTAAGCGGTCTTCTCGACGGCGGGGGCATTGCCCCGGTCGTCACGCTTACGGTCGCGCCGCTCGCCACCGCCGGTGCCGCCGCCGGCGCCGCTACCGCGGCGCTGGGGTCCAGCCATTGGAATTACCTCTCTCGATTACGTCCGTCGACTGAGCCGACGAGCGGCTTAGAAGTCGAGCCCGGCCTCGCGGGCCGCGTCCGCCAGGGCGGCGATGCGGCCGGCGTACCGGTTGCCCGCGCGGTCGAAGACGACCGACTCGATGCCGGCGGCCTTGGCGCGCTCGGCGACCAGGCTCCCGACCTTCTTGGCCAGCTCGGTCTTGTCGCCCTCGGTGCCCTTGATGGACACGTCGAGGGTGGACGCCGACGCCAGGGTGTGACCCTTGGCGTCGTCGATGACCTGGGCGACCACGTGACGGTTCGAGCGCGTCACGACGAGGCGCGGACGCACCTCGGTGCCGACGACGCGCTTGCGAACGCGGATCGCGCGGCGCTTGCGAGCGGCGCTCTTGTAGGCGTTGCCCTTGCCGATCTTGACAGAGACGCTCATCGCTTACTTACCACTCTTTCCGACCTTGCGGCGGATGACCTCGCCCGCGTACTTGACGCCCTTGGCCTTGTACGGGTCGGGCTTGCGCAGCTTGCGGATCTTCGCGGCGACCTCGCCGACCTTCTGCTTGTCGATGCCGTCCACGTGGAACTTGGTGGGCGACTCGACCACGAAGGAGATGCCCTCCGGGGCCTCGACCAGGATCGGGTGGCTGTAGCCGAGCTGGAACTCCATGGTGGAGCCCTTCGCAGCGACTCGGTAGCCGACACCGCTGATCTCCAGCGACTTGCGGTAGCCCGCGGTCACGCCGGTGATCATGTTCGCCACCAGCGTGCGGGTCAGGCCGTGCAGGGCCTTCGACAGACGCTCGTCGTTGGGGCGGGTGACGACCAGAGTGCCGTCCTCGCCCTTGCCGATCTCGATCGGCGCGGCGACGACGTGGGTGAGGGAGCCCTTCGGGCCCTTCACCGAGACCGCCTGGCCATCGATGGTGACGTCCACGCCGGCGGGAACCGGGATGGGCAGCCGTCCAATGCGCGACATTGCTGTACCTCCGTTTCCCGAATTACCAGACGTAGGCGAGAACTTCTCCGCCTACGCCCTTCTTGGCGGCCTGCTTGTCGGTGAGGAGACCCGAGGACGTGGAGATGATCGCCACGCCCAGGCCGCCGAGCACCTTCGGCAGGTTGGTGGACTTTGCGTAGACCCGCAGGCCCGGCTTGCTGATCCGCTTGATGCCAGCGATCGAGCGCTCACGGTTGGGGCCGAACTTGAGCTCGATGGTCAGCTTCTTGCCGACCTCTCCCTCGACGGGCTCCTCAACCTTGTAGGAGGAGATGTAACCCTCCTGCTGCAGGATCTGGGCGACGTGCGCCTTGATCTTGCTGGCCGGCATCGCCACGGAGTCGTGGTACGCCGAGTTCGCGTTACGCAGACGCGTGAGCATGTCTGCGATGGGGTCGGTCATGGTCATGATGGCCTCAGGCCTCTCTCGCCGTGGTTTCTCCGCGCCAGGTCCCCCCGCCGCACTCCGGGGAGTGCGGCGGGGGCACAGACGCAGGGGACCTGCGGCGTCGTAAGACTGGGTGCGAGCCCTCCGGGGAGAGTCGAGGGCGGCGATGGTGCCCCCCCCCCAGGGGGCCCCCCCACACAAACCAAACGGGTTACCAAACCGGCCCCCAAAAACGGAACCAGGGGGGTGGGTGGCTTATAAAAAAAAACAAG
>NZ_JBHJRC010000111.1:3025-24278 GCF_042261735.1 Kitasatospora sp. NPDC056327
ATCACCCCCCCACCCCCTATATAAACAATATTCACTCCTTCGCCCGCTTCTTTTGTTTATACGCCCCCGCCTCGGGGGTGTGGCGCGGGCGCCTCGGCCCCCCCCGCGACAGGGGGCCCGACCTCACTACCCTACGGGATTCCGTACGCGGCCCCAAAAACGGGACCCTGTGGGGTCGGGCACACCTGCCTCGCTATGGCGTTACCGCGGGGTCCTGGACTACCAGGAGCTCTTGGTCACGCCCGGCAGCTCGCCGCGGTGCGCCATCTCACGGAGGCAGACACGGCAGAGGCCGAACTTGCGGTACACCGAGTGCGGACGGCCGCAGCGCTGGCACCGGGTGTAGGCCCGGACGCCGAACTTCGGCTTGCGCTCGGACTTCGCGATGAGGGACTTCTTCGCCATTGGCTCACGCCTCCTTGAACGGGAAGCCCAGGGCGCGCAGGAGCGCCCGGCCCTCGTCGTCGGTTCGAGCGGTGGTCACGACGGTGATGTCCATACCGCGCTGACGGTCGACCTTGTCCTGGTCGATCTCGTGGAACATAACCTGCTCGGTCAGACCGAAGGTGTAGTTGCCATTGCCGTCGAACTGCTTGGGGGAGAGACCACGGAAGTCACGGATGCGCGGCAGGGCCAGCGACACCAGACGGTCCAGGAACTCCCACATGCGGTCACCACGGAGGGTGACGTGGGTGCCGATCGGCTGGCCCTCGCGCAGCTTGAACTGCGCGATGGACTTGCGGGCCTTGGTCACGGCCGGCTTCTGACCGGTGATCGCGGTCAGGTCGCGGATCGCGCCCTCGATCAGCTTGCTGTCACGGGCGGCCTCGCCGACACCCATGTTGACGACGACCTTGACCAGGCCGGGCGTCAGCATGACGTTCTCGTACGAGAACTGCTCCTGCAGCTGACCCTTGATCTCGGAGTTGTAACGCTCCTTGAGACGGGGGGTCACCTTCTCAACAGACGTCTCAGACATCAGATGTCCTCACCGGTTCGCTTGGCAACGCGGATCTTGTTGCCCTCGTCGTCGAAGCGGTAGCCAACGCGGGTGACGACCTTCTTGCCGTCCTTCTCCACGACCAGCTGGACGTTGGAGACGTGCACCGGGGCCTCGACGGTGACGATGCCACCCTGAGTGCCCGGACCCGGCTTGGTGTGCTTCTTGACCCGGTTCACACCCTCGACCAGGACCTTGTTCTCGGCGGGCAGGGCCTGGATGACCTTGCCCTGCTTGCCGCGGTCCTTGCCGGTGATGACCTGGACCAGGTCACCCTTCTTGATCTTCATGCTGTTCGCCATGGGTCAGAGCACCTCCGGCGCCAGCGAGATGATCTTCATGAACTTCTTGTCGCGCAGCTCGCGGCCCACCGGGCCGAAGATGCGGGTACCGCGGGGGTCACCGTCGGTGTTCTTGAGAACGACAGCGGCGTTCTCGTCGAACCGGATGTACGAACCGTCGGGACGACGGCGCGACTTCACGGTGCGGACGACGACGCACTTGACGACGTCACCCTTCTTCACCGAACCACCGGGGATCGCGTCCTTGACGGTGGCGACGATGACGTCCCCGATACCGGCGTAGCGGCGACCGGAACCACCGAGAACGCGGATGCAAAGGATTTCCTTCGCGCCCGTGTTGTCGGCGACACGCAGTCGCGACTCCTGCTGGATCACAGCTTTCTCCTGATCGTCAACGAGAGCTGACGGGCCGGCCGCTGCTCACACCGGCGCCCACGAGGGACCTGGTGCACATACGGCCGTACCGCATCAACTTCGTTACTTGGCCTTCTCGAGGATCTCGACGACGCGCCAGCGCTTCGTCGCGGACAGCGGGCGGGTCTCCATGAGGAGGACCCGGTCGCCGATGCCGCAGGCGTTCGCCTCGTCGTGCGCCTTCAGCTTGTTCGTACGGCGGATGACCTTGCCGTACAGCGCGTGCTTGACGCGGTCCTCGACGGCGACGACGACGGTCTTGTCCATCTTGTCGCTGACGACGAGACCCTCACGGGTCTTGCGGAAACCGCGCGTCTCGTTGGTGTTCTCAGTCATCAGGCGTTCTCCACCGTCTCGATGCCCAGCTCGCGCTCGCGCATCAGGGTGTAGATCCGCGCGATGTCCTTACGGACGAGCTTCAGCCGTCCGTGGTTGTCGAGCTGCCCGGTCGCCGCCTGGAAGCGGAGGTTGAACAGCTCCTCCTTGGCCTCGCGCAGCTTGGCAACGAGACCCTCGTTGTCCAGCTGGCGGAGGTCAGCAGCCTTGGTAGCGGCCGACATCAGCTCTCACCGTCCTCGCGCCGGACGATCCGGCACTTCATCGGAAGCTTGTGCGCGGCGCGGGTCAGCGCCTCACGAGCAACCTTCTCGTTCGGGTACGACAGCTCGAACATGACCCGACCCGGGTGCACGTTCGCGATCCACCACTCCGGCGAACCCTTACCGGAACCCATGCGGGTCTCGGCCGGCTTCTTGGTCAGCGGACGGTCCGGGTAGATGTTGATCCAGACCTTGCCACCACGGCGGATGTGACGGGTGATCGCGATACGAGCGGACTCGATCTGACGGTTCGTCACGTAGGCCGGGGTCACGGCCTGGATGCCGAACTGGCCGAACGCCAGCTCGGTGCCACCCTTGGAGGCGCCGCGGCGCTTCGGGTGGTGCTGCTTGCGGTGCTTGACCCGACGGGGGATCAGCATTGCGGTCAGGCCTCCGTTCCGGTGTTCTCGGCGGCCGGAGCCTCCGCGGCGACCGGGGCCTGGGCCTCGGCAGCGGCGGGACGACGACCACGGCCACCGCGCTCGCCACCGCGGCGCTCGCCGCCGCGGGCGGGACGACCACCCTCGGGGCGGGCCGGGCGGTTGCCCGAGCGGGCAGCGGCGTTCTCAGCGCGGACCTCGGCGATGTTCTTGACGTCGCCCTTGTAGATCCAGACCTTCACGCCGATGCGGCCGAAGGTGGTCTTGGCCTCGAAGAAGCCGTAGTCGACGTTCGCACGAAGGGTGTGCAGCGGCACACGGCCCTCGCGGTAGAACTCCGAACGGCTCATCTCGGCGCCGCCGAGACGACCGGAGCACTGGACCTTGATGCCCTTGGCGCCGGACTTCATGGTGCCCTGCATCGACTTGCGCATGGCACGGCGGAAGGAGACGCGGGAGGACAGCTGCTCCGCGACGCCCTGAGCCACGAGCTGGGCGTCCAGCTCGGGGTTCTTGACCTCAAGGATGTTCAGCTGGACCTGCTTGCCGGTCAGCTTCTCCAGGTCGCCGCGGATGCGGTCGGCCTCGGTGCCGCGCCGGCCGATGACGATGCCGGGGCGAGCGGTGTGGATGTCGACGCGGACGCGGTCGCGGGTGCGCTCGATCTCGACCTTGGAGATGCCGGCGCGCTCCATGCCCTTCGTCATCATGCGACGAATGGCGACGTCTTCCTTGACGTAGTCCTTGTACAGCTTGTCGGCGTACCAGCGGGACTTGAAGTCCGTGCTGATGCCGAGGCGGAACCCGTGCGGGTTAACCTTCTGGCCCATTACCGGGTCCCTTCCTTGCTGCTGACGACCACGGTGATGTGGCTGGTCCGCTTGCGGATCCGGTAGGCACGACCCTGCGCACGCGGACGGAACCGCTTCAGGGTCGGGCCCTCGTCAACGTACGCCTCGCTGATGACGAGGTCGTCCACGTTGGAGTGGTTGTAGTTGTGCGCGGCGTTGGCGATGGCGCTGTCGAGCACCTTGCCGACCGGCACGGTCGCGGCCTGCGGAGCGAAACGCAGGACCGCCTGGGCCTCCGTGGCGTTCAGGCCACGGATGAGGTCCACCACGCGGCGGGCCTTCATGGGCGTGACGCGGATGTACCGCGCCTGGGCCCTGGCTTCCATGGTTGTCCCCTTGCTGGTGTAAGTCATTGAGTCGGTAATCTCGCTGGCGACTAGCGACGCTTCGACTTGCGGTCGTCCTTGACGTGACCGCGGAAGGTACGCGTCGGCGCGAACTCGCCGAGCTTGTGGCCGACCATCGACTCGGTGACGAACACCGGGACGTGCTTACGGCCATCGTGCACCGCGATCGTGTGGCCGAGCATGGCCGGGAAGATCACGGAGCGACGGGACCAGGTCTTGATGACGTTCTGGGTACCCGCCTCGTTCTGCGCGTCCACCTTCTTGAGAAGGTGGCCGTCAATGAAGGGGCCCTTCTTGAGACTGCGCGGCATCTGACCTGCTCCTAGCGCTTCTTGTTGGTCTTGCGGCGGCGCACGATGAGGGCGTTCGAAGCCTTCTTCGGGCTACGAGTACGACCCTCCTTCTGGCCCCACGGCGAAACCGGGTGGCGACCACCGGAGGTCTTACCCTCACCACCACCGTGCGGGTGGTCGATCGGGTTCATGGCCACACCACGCACGGTCGGGCGGACGCCCTTCCAGCGCATACGGCCGGCCTTGCCCCAGTTGATGTTCGACTGCTCGGCGTTGCCGACCTCGCCGACGGTCGCGCGGCAGCGCGCGTCGACCAGGCGGATCTCACCGGAGGGCATGCGCAGGTGCGCCATCTTGCCCTCACGCGCCAGCAGCTGGATGCCGGAGCCGGCGGAGCGGGCCATCTTGGCACCGCCACCGGGACGCAGCTCCACCGCGTGGATGGTGGTACCGACCGGGATGTTGCGAAGCGGCAGGTTGTTGCCGGGCTTGATGTCGGCGCCGGGGCCGTTCTCGACCCGGTCGCCCTGCGCGATGCCGCGCGGCGCGATGATGTAGCGCTTCTCGCCGTCCGCGTAGTGCAGGAGCGCGATGCGCGCGGTGCGGTTCGGGTCGTACTCGATGTGCGCGACCTTGGCCGGCACGCCGTCCTTGTCGTGACGACGGAAGTCGATCACGCGGTAGGCGCGCTTGTGTCCGCCACCCTGGTGGCGAACGGTGATCCGACCGGCGTTGTTACGGCCGCCCTTGCTGTGCAGGGGGCGAACCAGCGACTTCTCCGGCGTGGACCGCGTGATTTCGACGAAGTCGGCCACGCTGGAGCCACGACGGCCCGGCGTAGTCGGCTTGTACTTGCGGATACCCATTTTCGTCCTCGTCCTTATCGACGATCACGGCCTCCGTCAGGAGGTCGGACCACCGAAGATGTCGATGCGGTTGCCCTCAGCCAGCGTCACGATGGCGCGCTTGGTGTCCTTGCGCTTGCCAAAACCCGTCTTGGAGCGCTTGCGCTTGCCCTGACGGTTGAGCGTGTTGACGGACTCGACCTTGACCGAGAAGACCGCCTCGACGGCCTGCTTGATCTGGGTCTTGTTGGCACCGGGCGACACGACGAACGTGTACTTGTTCTCGTCGAGGAGCGAGTAGCTCTTCTCGGAGATGACCGGCTTCACCAGGACGTCGCGGGGGTCCGTGAACGTCTTGCTCGTAACGGCGCTCATCAGGCGGCGCTCCCTTCGAGCTCGCCCTCAGCGGCAACGGCCTTGGCGGACGCGGCCGGACCGGCCACGAAACGCTCGAAGGCGGCCTGGGTGAAGACCACGTCGTCGGAGACGAGCACGTCGTAGGTGTTCAGCTGACCGGCGTCCAGGATGTGGACGTTCGGCAGGTTGCGAGCGGACTTGAGGCCCAGCTCGTCCGCACGCTCGACGACCAGAAGGACGTTCTTGCGGTCGGTGATCTTGCCGAACAGGCCCTTGGCGGCCTTGGTCGACGGCGCCTCGGTCGCGGTCACGTCGGTGATGACGTGGATGCGGTTGTGGCGGGCCCGGTCGGTGAGCGCACCGCGCAGGGCGGCGGCGATCATCTTCTTCGGGGTCCGCTGCGAGTAGTCGCGCGGCACGGGGCCGTGCACGACGCCACCGCCGGCGAACTGCGGCGCACGGGTCGAGCCCTGACGGGCGCGGCCGGTGCCCTTCTGGCGGTACGGCTTCTTGCCGCCACCGCGGACCTCGCCACGCGTCTTGGTCTTGTGGGTGCCCTGACGGGCCGCAGCGAGCTGCGCCACGACGACCTGGTGCATCAGCGGAACGCTGACCTTCGCGTCGAAGATCTCGGCCGGAAGCTCAAGGCTGCCGGTCTTGTCGCCAGCCGGCGACAGGATGTCAATGGTGCTCATTTCCTCACAGCCCCTTCGCCGCGGTGCGGACGAGGACGAGACCGCCGTTCGGGCCCGGAACGGCACCCTTGATGAGCAGCAGGCCCTTCTCCGCGTCGACCGCGTGAACGGTCAGGTTCTGGGTGGTCACACGCTCGTGGCCCATCCGACCCGCCATCCGCACGCCCTTGAACACTCGGCCCGGGGTGGCGCAGCCACCGATGGAACCGGGCGAGCGGTGCTTGCGCTGCACACCGTGACCGGCGCCGAGGCCCCGGAAGTTGTGGCGCTTCATGACACCGGCGAAGCCCTTGCCCTTGGAGGTGCCGGTCACGTCGACCTTGACACCCGCCTCGAACAGCTCGGCGGTGATCTCCTGGCCCAGGGTGTACTCGGACGCGTCCGAGGTACGGAGCTCGACCAGGTGGCGGCGCGGGGTGACACCGGCCTTGGCGAAGTGGCCCGCGAGGGGCTTGTTCACCTTGCGGGGGTCGATCTCGCCGAAGCCGATCTGCACGGCGTCGTAGCCGGCCGGGCTGTCGGCGGTGTGGACCTGGGTCACGACATTCGGCCCGGCCTTGACGACGGTCACCGGGACGACCCGGTTGTTCTCGTCCCAGACCTGGGTCATGCCGAGCTTCTCGCCCAGGATGCCCTTAATCTGCTTAGCCATCTTCGGTGCGCCTCTCAGAGCTTGATCTCGATGTCGACGCCCGCCGGCAGGTCGAGACGCATGAGCGAGTCAACCGTCTTCGGCGTGGGGTCGAGGATGTCGATCAGACGCTTGTGAGTGCGCATCTCGAAGTGCTCGCGCGAGTCCTTGTACTTGTGCGGCGAGCGGATGACGCAGTACACGTTCTTCTCAGTGGGCAGCGGCACCGGGCCCGCGACCTGCGCACCAGTACGGATCACCGTCTCGACGATCTTCTTCGCCGAGGAGTCGATGACCTCGTGGTCGTAGGCCTTGAGCCGGATGCGGATCTTCTGTCCCGCCATGGCTACCTTGTAGTCCTTCTGTCAAGTCGCTGCACGACCCCTCCTCCGACCCCCGCGCTCGGGCGTGTCGCACTCGCGCTTGCAAAAAACCAACGATGGACTCGTCGGTTCAGAACTTTCGGGGGGAGGGGAGCCGGATCGAGGCCCCGCTCACGCTTCCCGGAAGATTCCCGTACTTTCGCCCCGCAGCTGCCGTGGCGTAGGGAACACGCTTGACGGCCATCACGGGAACGACGAGTACGTGGGACTCGCTTCCGGTCCTCCCGGCGGGAGGCGCGCAGCATCGGCACTCAACCGAGCAACTTGGACATACTGCCACAGCGGGGAGCCGGAAAGCCAATCGGGGCCGGTGAGGGCTGCCTCACCGGCCCCGACGGGTCCGATCACGGGGTGCGGCGCCGGAGCCCGGCGCCGCGCCTCAGCGCTTGCGCCAGATCATCCAGCCGCGCTGCTTGTCCACGCGCTCGACGTACCACTCCCCCGGGTGGTCCTTCCAGTAGGACTCGGGGGCCTTGCCCTCCTCCGCCAGCGGGGTGGCGATCATCGTCGCCTCCTTGGGGAGCGGCTGCCAGCGCGGGTCCCGGTACCAGACCCGGCCCTGGTAGACCTGGTAGGCCTGGGCCATCCGGATGCTGCCGTCGATGTCCCAGGCGAGCACCACGTTGTCCTTGGGCTTGATCCCGGCGGCCTTGGTGAAGTCGGTCGCGAAGGTCTTGCGCCAGGCCGTGTACGGGTCGGTGATCTGCTCGGTGATGGTCGTCGTGGCGAAGCCGCCGAGCAGGGCGAGCGAGACGCCGGCCGCCCAGAGCACCCGGCGTCCCCCGGCGAGCAGGAACATCACCAGCGCGCCCAGGACGATGAACGCCGCGGCGCTCGTGCGCCAGATGTTCAGACGGCCCCAGTCGCCGGCCAGGAACAGCGCGTCCGGCATGCCCCAGCCGATGAAGACCTGCTTCACCAGCAGCGAGCCCGCCGACCAGATCACCGTCTGGGCGATCAGCACGGTGAGGCCGACCGTGCCGGCCACGGCGTAGGCGATGTTGCGGGGGCTGAGCCGGGCGAGCACCGCGACGCCGCAGACGAAGGCGACCGGGATCAGGTACGACAGGTAGCGGGCGTACACCCAGTTGTCGATCCGCCAGTCTTCCGGGAGGGTGGCGGCGGAGGCCAGCGCGGTGCCGAAGAGCAGCGCCACCCAGACGCCGCCGACGATCCGGTGCTCGCGCGGGAAGCGCTTGCTGAAGACCGCGAAGAGGCAGGTGACGATCGCCAGGCCGCCGATGCCCCAGGTCGAGATGATGAAGTACCAGACCTGCCCGATGGTCCTGGTCAGCGTGCGCTGCAGGATGTCGGGGTTGGTCAGGCCCTCCATGAGGTAGGTGCCGACCTTGCTCGGCTCGACCTCGAACTGGCGGTTGAGCCACCAGGACAGCGCCTTCACGAAGACCAGGCCGAGCGCGAGCGTGCCCAGACCCGCGGCGGTGCTCCGCCACGGGGCCCAGCGCAGCACCAGGACGCCCAGGAACACCACCGCGGTCACCGCGACCACGACGCTGCCGCGGTCGTGCGTGGCCATCGAGTACGCGGCGGCCGCGGCCGAACCCGCGGCGTACCAGGCGCGGCGCTTCGGGGTGCCGTCGCTCAGCCAGCCGTGCATGCAGAGCAGCCAGCACAGCATCAGCACCGGAAGGACGGTGTCCGACAGCACGTACTGGGAGTAGAAGACCACCGGCGGCAGCAGCGCGGTGGCGGCGCCGAAGACGTACGCCAGCAGCCGGCGCAGGCCCAGCCGGCGCAGCGCGAGGTAGGCCAGCGGGAAGACCAGCGCGTTGATCAGCGCGTTGATCACCATGATCAGGTGGTACGCGGTGGCCGGGTCGCTGGCGATCCGCAGGGCCGGGGAGATCAGCAGCGGGTAGCCGCCGGGGATCACCACGCCGACCGGCATCTCGGTGCTCCCCCGGCCGGCCAGCACGCGCGCCAGGACCAGGTAGGAGTCCTCGTCGGCGTGGACCGACGGGTAGCTCAGGTGGCGGACGAGGACGACCCGGAAGAGCACCTCGACGAGGTATCCGGCGGCGATCGCCGCGGGCCAGAACCAGCGCCGGGTCCTGAGCCGGTCGAACCGGTCCAGCGCGCGGGCCGCCGCCCCGGCCGGCCGCGCCGCGTCGGCCCGTGGGCCGTCCGCCCGGACGTCGTCCCGGCTCTCCTCGACGGTGTCTGCTGAAGTCTGCACTGAAATCCGACTCTTCCCCTGAATGGTCCGGCCCTGCGCGGGGCCCGGCAGCCGCTGCGGCCTCGTCGATTGTGAAGGTCGTGCCGACCACCGGCGAGGGGCCTCGGGTGCGGGCCGGACGGTGCCGGTGCGCGGTCGTCCTCGGCTCGGGCCGTCGGACACGGGAGGTCCGGCGGCCACGGACACGCTAGCAAGCGCCGTGCGGCCGTGCCGACGGGCCGGTGCGGGGCTGCCCCGGATGCCGGCCGGGCCCGGCCGGGGAGTCTGCCCGATCGGGCCCAACCCGGGCGGGCCGCCGGGTCGCCCGTCCGGCGCAGCGCACGGACCGGCCGCGCGCCGGACGGGGCGGCCCCGCGGCGGGATCAGGCCTTGCCGACCAGCTCGCGCCGCTGGGCGGCCGCCTTGGTGGCGGGCTGGATGAGCTTGAGGTGCGGCGGCATCCGGCGGATCATCGCGAGCAGCAGCACCAGGCCGGCCCGGGCCAGGTAGATGGTGGCCTTGATCGGGGACGCGCTGGGGGTGCCGGTGGTCCGCTCGCGCATCGAGACCGGCACCTGCCGGATCACGAAGCCGCAGCGGGCGGCGCCGACCATGCTCTCGATCGTGTCGCCCAGGTACTCGACCGGGTACCACTGCGAGAAGAACTCGATCATCGGCTTGTTGCAGGCCTTGAAGCCCGAGGTGGTGTCGGTGAGCTTGGTGCCGGCCACCCGGGACAGCACGACCGACAGCAGCTTCATCGCCCAGGAGCGCGGGCCGCGCACCTTGTAGGAGCCCTCGCCGGCGAACCGCGCGCCGATGACCAGGTCGGCCTCGTCGAGCTTGGCGATCAGGGTCGGGACGTAGGAGGGGTCGTGCTGGCCGTCGGCGTCGCACTGCAGCGCGATGTCGTAGCCGTGCAGGTGCGCGTAGCGGTAGCCGAACCGCATGGCGCCGCCGACGCCCAGGTTGTACGGGAGCTGGGCGACCTTGGAGCCGTGCGCGGCCGCCACGGCCGCGGTGTTGTCCACCGAGCCGTCGTCGACCACCAGGGTGTCCACGCCGGGCAGCTTCTGCTGGATCTCCCGCAGGATCTTGGGCAGACCCTCCGACTCGTTCCAGGCCGGAAGGATGATCAGAACCTTCTTGCCGTCGATCATGTCCTCACCTCGGGGTCGGTCGTGCTGCGCGCGTCGTTGTCCGCACCCGCGACCGGGAAGCCGTGGTGCTCGGCCAGGTGCGCCCGCATCATGGCGACGTCCTCGGCCAGGGTCCGGGTCTCCGCCTCCAGCCGGGAGGCCTCCCAGCTGAGGTGCAGCGAGACCAGCAGCACGAGCACGAAGCCCGCGAAGAGCACCAGGCTGACGCCGGAGGCGATGCCGAGCCGGCGGGCGGTTGAGTCCAGGATCGTGGGGAAGAATCCGAGCGGCGCCACGACGACACCGATCGCGAGCCAGATCGCCGCGTACTTCTCCCGGAGCTGCTGTCGGCGCAGCAGCTCCAGGATGTAGACGAGCACCAGCACACCGGTGATCGAGGTAATGACGGAGAGTTGCACGACTGGGAGCGCCTTTCAGCGGCAGTGGCGTGGCCAAATGGTATGGACATCTTAAAAGGCGTGGCGACGCCCCTTGGCCGACGCCCCATGTGCTAACGCGCCGCCAGAGGTGCCCGTTGCTCCGCCACCGCCGGTGCGGGGGCGGCCATCGAGCGCGCCAGCGCCCATAGCATGGCAGCCGCGCTCACTCCGGCACCAGCCAGGTAGGCCAGTTCCGCCCTCGTGGCGATGTCCCCCGGCAGCAGCACGACGGCGACCAGCACCGCCGTGCCCGCCGCCCAGGACACCAGCTGGCGGCGGTGGCGGCCCAGCGAGAGCAGGGCCTGGCCGAACACGGTCGCCAGCATGAAGAACAGGGTGCCGGCCACCAGCCAGAGGAAGTCCACGGAGCCCAGCACGTCCTGCGCCTTGAAGAGCACCTGGATCGCCCACGGGCCGAGCACCACCGTGGGCAGCCCGGCCGCCGCGCACATCGCGACGACGATCGCGCCGGTCCGCAGCAGCACCTTGCGGAACTCCGCCTGGTTGCCGGCCGCGGCGGCGCCCGAGAGCGAGGAGACCAGCGAGGCCTGGATCGCGGCGTAGGCGAAGAGCGGGACGCGGGCCAGCACCACGGCGTTGGCCAGCGCGGCGATCAGCGCCTTCGAGGCGGGCGAGAGGCCGCTGACGCTCACCACCACGGCGTTCACCATCAGCTGCGCCAGCAGGGTGGAGGCGATCAGCAGGCCGAGGCCCGCGGTGACGTCCCGCCAGGCCGGGGCCGGGCCGCCGCGCCGGTCGGCGAGGACCTTGCGGATCCCGATCACCGAGGCCGCCAGCGGGGCGATCACCAGGATCAGCGCGAAGGCCGTCGGCGAGTGGGTGCCGAACAGCGGGATCAGCGCGGCCAGGCCGATCCGCAGCCCGCCGTCGACCGCGAGCTGGGCACCGTACGCGCCGAAGTGGCCGAGCCCGGCGAGCGCGCCGCGCGCCACCGAGCTGATCGCCAGGCCCACCAGGGCGCCGGCCAGTCCGGCCACCAGTCCGAGGTTGCCGTCGAAGAAGCGGTCGGCGAGCGGGCGGGCCGCGACGGCGACGCCCGCCAGCACCACGGCCAGCACCACCAGGGTGGCCAGCAGGACCCGCCGGATCGCCGGACCGGGGCCGTCGCCGGCCACGTCACGGGCGGCGACCAGGCGGTTCAGCTCCAGCTCGACCGGCGAGAACAACCCGTACCCGACGGACATCACCAGGGTCCACAGGACGTTGACGCCCGCGACCTGGGTGGTGTCCAAGCTGTGCCCGGCCAGCGCCAGGAAGATGTACGACGAGGCACCGAGCACGACGGTGCCGCCGAGAACGAGCCGGACCCCCGGGGGCAGTGCCCCGAGCAGCTTGGACACCGGATTGGTCATCGCAGGGCGGCCTTGGCCTTCAGCGGCTCCCACCAGGCGCGGTTGTCGCGGTACCAGGCGATGGTGGCGGCGAGGCCGTCCTCGAAGCGGACCTGCGGCGCGTAGCCGAGCTCCTCGCCGATCTTGGTGATGTCCAGCGAGTAGCGCAGGTCGTGGCCCTTGCGGTCGGCGACCGGCTCGACCATCGACCAGTCGGCGCCGGCGGCCTCCAGGAGCAGGCCGGTCAGCTCCTTGTTGGTGATCTCGGTGCCGCCGCCGATGTTGTAGACCTCGCCGGCCCGGCCCTTGCGCATGGCCAGCTCGATGCCGCGGCAGTGGTCGGAGACGTGCAGCCAGTCGCGGATGTTGCCACCGGTGCCGTACAGCGGGACCTTCCTGCCGTCGAGCAGGTTGGTGGTGAACAGCGGGATGACCTTCTCCGGGAACTGGTAGTGCCCGTAGTTGTTGGAGCAGCGGGTGACCACCACGTCCATGCCGTGGGTGCGGTGGTACGCCAGCGCCAGCAGGTCGGAGCCGGCCTTGGAGGCGGAGTACGGGGAGTTCGGGGCCAGCGGCCACTCCTCGGTCCACGAGCCCTCGGAGATCGAGCCGTACACCTCGTCGGTGGAGACGTGCACGAAGCGGCCGACACCGTGCTTCTTCGCCGCGTCCAGCAGCACCTGGGTGCCCAGGACGTTGGTCACCACGAACGGACCGGCACCCTCGATCGAGCGGTCCACGTGCGACTCCGCCGCGAAGTGGACGATCACGTCGTGGCCCGGCACGACCGCGTCGACGGCCTCGGCGTCGCAGATGTCGCCGCGCACGAAGGTGTAGCCGCTGTGGTCGGCGACGGGCGCCAGGTTGGCCTCGACGCCCGAGTAGGTGAGCTTGTCGAAGACGGTGATCTGATCCGTTGCGCCGGCGCCGAGCAGCTGCCGGACGAACTCTGAACCGATGAAGCCGGCGCCGCCGGTCACGAGGATGCGCATAGTGCGGGCAGTCTACCCGGGCTCCGCACGCCCCCCGCCCGGGGGCGAGCGCCCCCGCGGACCTCGCCCGACCTGCACGCCCCGCACGTCACATAAGCTTCGCGCCATGCGTGGAATCCTCTTGGCGGGCGGTACCGGGTCACGACTGTGGCCGCTGACCCGAGCAGTCTCGAAGCAGCTCCTCCCCGTCTTCGACAAGCCGATGATCTACTACCCGCTGTCGACCCTGGTCATGGCGGGGATCAGCGAGATCCTGATCATTACGACCCCCCAGGACCAGGAACAGTTCCAGCGGCTGCTCGGCGACGGCTCCCAGTTCGGCCTCCAGCTGGAGTACGCCGTCCAGGAGAAGCCCGAGGGCATCGCCCAGGCCTTCGTGCTGGCCGCGGACTTCATCGGCGACGAGCCCGTCGCGCTGATCCTCGGCGACAACATCTTCCACGGCAGCGGCCTCGGTACCCGCCTCGCGCAGCACACCGAGCCGGTCGGCGGCCGGGTCTTCGCCTACCCCGTCGCCGACCCGACCGCCTACGGCGTGGTCGAGTTCGACGACAACGGCCAGGTCATCTCCATCGAGGAGAAGCCCACGCAGCCCAAGTCCCGCTACGCCGTCCCCGGCCTGTACTTCTACGACAACCGCGTGGTCGGGATCGCCGCCGGGCTGCAGCCCAGCGCCCGCGGCGAGCTGGAGATCACCGCCGTCAACGAGGAGTACCTCAAGGCCGGCGAGCTGCACGTCACCATCCTCGACCGCGGCACCGCCTGGCTGGACACCGGCACCTTCGTCTCGATGGTCCAGGCCTCCGAGTTCGTCCGGGTCATCGAGGAGCGCCAGGGCTTCAAGATCGGCTGCATCGAGGAGGCCGCCTGGCGGGCCGGCCTGATCACCGCCGAGCAGCTGCGCGAGCTGGCCGAGCCGCTGCGCAAGAGCGGCTACGGCGACTACCTGGTGAACCTGCTCGACGAGGAGGCCGGCCGGTGAGGTTCCGCGAGCTCTCCGTCCCGGGCGCCTTCGAGATCACCCCGCAGCAGCACGGCGACCCGCGCGGCCTGTTCATGGAGTGGTACCGCTTCGACCGGCTGTCCGAGGTGGTCGGCCACCCGCTGCGGCTGGCCCAGGGCAACCTGTCGGTCTCCGCGCGCGACGTCGTCCGCGGCATCCACTTCGCCGACGTCCCGCCCGGCCAGGCCAAGTACGTCAGCTGCGTGCGCGGCGCGGTGCTCGACGTCGTGGTCGACCTGCGGGTCGGCTCCCCGACGTTCAAGCAGTGGGAGTTCGTCCGCCTCGACGACGTCGACCGCAGGGCGGTCTACATCCCCGAGGGCTTCGGCCACGGGTTCTGCGCGCTGACCGACGACGCCACGCTGTCGTACGTCTGCTCGGAGACCTACAACCCGACCGGCGAGCACGCCGTCCACCCGCTCGACCCCGACCTCGCGATCGACTGGCCGACCGGGGCCCCGCAGCTGTCCGCCCGGGACGACGCCGCGCCCTCGCTGGCCGAGGCGCTCGCCACCGGTCTGCTCCCGGACTACGCGGCCTGTCAGGAGTACACCGCGGGCCTGCGCGTCTCCTGAACCCGCTCCCGGCCCGCACCGGTGCCCGGGTCCGCCCCTCGCGGCGGGCCCGGGCACCGTCGTACCGGCGGGCGTCGCCGCAGGTGCCCCGGCGGGTGTCCCGGCAGGCGTCCCGGCGGCGGGCGGAGGGCCCCGGACGGCTCAGTATGATGGGCCCGCCGCAGGCTCTCCCCTGCCCCGGCCCCGACTCCGACCAGCGGATGTGCCACACATGACGACACTGGAAATCCTGCTTCCGTACTACGGCGACGTCGCGCTGATGCAGGCCGCGGTGCGCAGCGTGCTGGCCCAGACCGACGGCGACTGGCGGCTGACCGTCGTCGACGACGGCAAGGAGCCCGGGGTGCCGGAGTGGTTCGCGGAGCTCGACGACGACCGGGTGCGCTACTTCCGGAACGAGCAGAACCTCGGCGTCACCGGCAACTACCGCAAGTGCCTGGGCCTGGCCGAGTACGAGCACATGGTGTTCATGGGCACCGACGACGTCATGCTGCCCAACTACGTCGCCACCGTCCGCTCGGTCCTGGAGCAGTACCCCCGGGTCGCCATGGTGCAGCCCGGCGTCGAGGTCATCGACGGCACCGGCCGGCCGAGCAACACCCTGGTGGACGAGGCCAAGCGCCGGCTGTACGCGCCCAAGGTGCAGGGCCGCCGGCTGCTGGGCGGCGAGGAGCTGGCGGTCAGCCTGCTCAAGGGCAACTGGCTGTACTTCCCGTCGATCTGCTGGCGCACCGAGGCCGTGAAGAGCACCGGCTTCCGGGACAACCTGGAGATCATCCAGGACCTCGCGCTGGTCATCGACCTGCTGCAGGCCGGCGAGCACATGGTCGTCGACGACGCCAGGGCCTTCCAGTACCGCCGCCACGCCGTCTCCATCTCCTCCTCCTCGGCCTTCAGCGGCTCCCGCTTCACCGAGGCCCGCCGGTACTTCCTGGACGCCGCCGACCGGCTGGACGCGCACGGCTGGCACCGCGCCGCCAAGGCCTCCCGGCTGCACCTGTCGGCCCGCATCCACGCGCTCACCCTGGTCCCGGGCGCGATGCGCGCCGGCCAGTGGGACGGCGCCAGGACCCTGCTGCGCAACGCCACCAGCACGGCCGGCCAGTCCCGCTGAGCCGGCCCGCCGGGTCGGACCGCCGGTCCGGACCGCCGAGCCCGTCCCCCTGCCGAGCCCCGTCCCCTAGGGAGTCCCCCGCCATGACCACCCCGCCCCCGGCCCCGGCCCGGATCGCCGTCCTCGGCGGCACCGGCTTCATCGGCCGGCTGCTCGGCGCCCGGCTCCAGGAGCAGGGCATCGAGGTGCTCAGCGTCGCCCGCAAGCCCTCCGAGGTCCCCGCCCCCGGCCGGTTCGCCGCCTTCGACCTGTCCACCACCGCGCCGTCCGAGCTGACCGCCCTGCTCGACCGCGAGGGGATCGACACCGTCGTCAACGCCGCCGGCGGCATGTGGGGCCTCACCGACGAGCAGATGTACGAGGCCAACGTCGTGCTGACCGAGCGGCTGGTCGAGGCCGTCGCCGCGATGGCCCGGCCGGCCCGCCTCGTCCACCTGGGCACCGTCCACGAGTACGGCATGGCGCCGGTCGGCGTGAGCCAGCGCGAGCAGGACGTGCCCGCCCCGGTGATGGAGTACGGGAAGCTCAAGCTCGCCGCGACCGAGGCCGTGGTGCGGGCCGTCGGGGCCGGCACCGTGGACGCGGTCGTCCTGCGGCTCGGCAACGTCGTCGGCGCCGGCCAGCCCGGCCACAGCCTGCTCGGTGTGATGGCCGCCCGGCTCGACGCCGCGCGCCTGGCCGGGGAGACCGCCGAGCTGGCGCTCCAGCCGCTCACCGCCCAGCGTGACTTCGTCGACCTGACCGACACCCTGGACGCCGTGCAGCTCGCCGCGGAGGCGCTCGCCGCGGGCCGGAGCGTCCCGCCGGTGCTCAACGTCGGCACCGGCTCCGCCACCTCCGCCCGGCACCTGGTCGAGCTGCTGATCGAGGAGAGCGGCGTGCCGACCGCGGTCACCGAGGTCCCCGCCCCGGACGGCACCGGTCCGGAGACCGAGTGGCAGCAGATGGACGTCACCGCCGCCCGCGAGCACCTGGGCTGGGCGCCGAAGCGCTCGCTGCGCCAGGCCGTGGCCGCCCTGTGGCAGGCGCAGACCGCCTGACACGGGCTTCCGGTGTGACCGGGGGGCGGGCCGACACGGCCCGCCCCCCGTCCGTACCCACCCTCGTCACCGTCGGGGAGCCATGAGCACGCGTGTCCTGCGCCACCCCCTGCTCCGCCCGCGCGGCACCCTCGCGCAGCTCACCACCGGCCGCGCCAACGGCTTCGGCGCCCTGCGCCTGCTGCTGGCCGTCGCGGTGGTCGTCTCGCACGCCTGGCCCGTCGGCCGGGGCCGTCCGGACCCGTTCTGGGACTGGACCGACGGGACCACCGACCTCGGCAAGACCGCCGTCCTCGGCTTCTTCGCACTCTCCGGATTCATGATCACCGGCAGCGCGGCCAAGCTCCCGCCGCTGCGCTACGCCCGGCACCGCGCCCTGCGGATCCTGCCCGGTCTGTTCGTCTCGCTGCTGTTCTGCGCGCTCGTCCTGACCCCGCCGCTCTACCTGTGGCAGCACGGCACCCTGGCCGGCTTCTGGAGCCGCCCCGACGGCCCGGCCGGCTACGTCACCAGCCTCGGCGGCGTCTCCCCCACCGCCGGCTGGGACGTCTCCGGGGTGCTGGCCGAGGGCGTGCGCCGCGGCACCAACTTCGACCGCAGCTTCAACGGCGCCCTGTGGTCGCTCAAGTACGAGGTGCTCTGCTACCTCGCGGCGGGCCTGCTCGCGGCGTTCGGCGCGCTGCGCCGCAACCGCCGCCTGCTGCTGGCCGGGACGGCCGTGCTCTGGCTGCTCACCGCCTCCGGGCTGGCCGACCTGCCCTCCCCCGCCAGCCCGCTGGCCGGTCCCTCGGTCGCCGTCCCCGGGTTCGGCCGGGTCAGCGGCCACCTGCTGCTGCACCTCGGCCTGGTCTTCCTGCTCGGCTCGGTGCTGCGGCTCTGGGCCGGCCGGGTACCGGTGAACGACGGGTTCGCGCTGGCCGCGGCCGGCGTCCTGGCGGTGACCGCCCGCTGGGGCGGCTACCCCGCGTTCGGCCACCCGGCGCTGGTCTACCTGCTGCTCTGGGCGGCCGTCCGGCTGCCGGAGCGGTTCCGGCGGATCGGCCGCCGCGCCGACTACTCCTACGGGGTGTACGTCTACGGCTTCCCGGTCGAGCAGGCGCTGGCCCTGCTCGGCGCGGCCCGGCTCGGCACCGCGGGCTTCCTGGGGTGCGCGCTGTCGGTCACCGGCGTGCTCGCGGCGTTCTCCTGGCACTGCGTGGAGGAACCGGCCCTGCGGCTGCGCGACCGCACCCCGGCGTGGGCACGGCCGCGGCCGGCCGGCCCCGCGGAGCTCAGTCCTTGAAGACCCAGACCTTCATCAGCAGGAAGCGCAGCACCGTGGCCAGGCCGTTGGCGACGATCAGGCCGCCGAGCTCGACCACCTTGGAGGCGTCCGGCGCGGCCATGTCCAGCAGCGCCAGCACGCCGGCGCTCAGGCCCAGGCCGATCAGGAACGCCACCGCGCCCTGGAGCTGGTGCTTGAGCGCGCCGTCGCTGCCGGTGATGCCGAAGGTGAACCGGCGGTTGGCGGCGGTGTTGGCGACCGCGCTCACCGCGAGCGCGATCAGGTTGGCCGCCTGCGGGTCGACGACCCACCGCGCCGCCCAGTAGAGGCCCAGGTAGAACAGCGTGCTGAGCACGCCGATCACCAGGAACGACGGGAGCTGGCGCTTGACGCCGGCCGGCTGTGCGGCCTGGTCCGGCGCGGTCACGGGCGGCTTCTCGGTGGAGACCATCTGGATGCCCAATGCTTCGGAGTCGGATCAGGAGAGCTCGTAGACGGCCATCCGGCCGTTGTCGAAGACCTGCCTGGCGAGCGTCTTCAGGGCCGGCGACTCCGGCCCCGTCTTGCGGTTCACCACGACGTAGCGGACGTCGTGGTCGTCGCGCAGCCGGCCGAGCACCTCGGCCGTCGGAGCGTAGACGGCGGCGTCGTTCAGGGCGAGCAGCGGCTGGTCCCAGAAGGTGCCGGACTTCTCCGACATCAGCCGCGGCGAGTAGGCCCAGCCCTCCACCAGGACCGACCGCTCCGAGTAGGCGCTCAGGTAGAAGGAGAGCGAGTTCCAGCAGGGCGCGGACGGGTCGGCGTAGTCGGTGTCGGAGCGGCAGTGGGTGTTGGTGACCAGCACGTCCCCGGGGTCGCTGTTGGCCCGCACCCAGCGCGCGGCCTCCACCTGGGTGGCGGGCAGCGGCCAGGCGCCGTCCCACGGCATCTCCCGGCTCTGCTGCACGTCGAGCAGCAGCGAGGGCGCGCCCGCCGCCAGTGCCGCGGTGAGCAGGACCAGCCCGCCGCGCCGGCGCAGCGCGGGCAGCACCCGGCCGGCCGCCCACCAGAGCAGACCGCCCACCGCGGCGATGCCCGCGAGGGCGGCCGCGGCGGCCAGTGCGGGCACCAGCGCGGTGTACGACGCGGTGCCCTTCCCGTCGCCGACCGCTTCGAGGGCGAAGAGCGCCCAGTCGTCGGCGTAGTGGTACAGGCCGAGGCCGAGCAGCAGGACGAACGCGAGCGTGCCGACCGCCAGCGCGGCCCTGCCCCGGGCCGGCAGCGCGGCGCGCTCGAAGACCTCCGCGTAGCCCCAGGCCGACAGCAGCACGCCGAAGGAGAGTCCGGCGAGGGTGAAGTAGCTGGAGTTGAAGCCGTTGACCGCCAGGTAGGCCGCCGGACCGGCGATCGCTCCGCCGAGCAGGAACCACTGGACCGGCTCCAGCCGGAACCGGCGGCGCCAGAACAGCGGGATCATCCCGACCATCCGGAGCTGGTGGTTGAGCAGGAAGGCGATCAGGGTGGCGCCGACGATCACGCCCTGGGTCACCGCGGTGCGGCTCTGCTCCGGGTCGGCCCAGTACTTCTGGATGTTGCCGAAGGGCACCACTTCGAGGCCGTAGCTCTCGAACCGGAACAGCACGGCGGTGGCGAAGACCTGGGCGCCCGCCACGATCGCGCCGAAGCGGACGACGGTCCACGGGATGCGGCGGGTGCCGATCAGCACCATCAGACCGGCGAACGCCAGGCCGGCCAGCGTCACCGGCAGCGAGCTCGCCTTGGCGGCGCTGGAGGCCAGCGCGAACAGGGCGGCCAGGACGTAGGCGCCGCGGCCGAGCGCCGGGACGGCGGCGGTGCGCCGGGCGTCCGTGCTCCCCGCGCCGCCCGGGTCCGCGCCGGGCCGGCCGCGCAGGCCGTCGCCGATCACGCCGACCAGCGCCATCAGCAGCGGCTGGCTGTAGGTGAGCGACAGGCTCGCCCAGGACATCAGCGGCACGGCCGGGGCGCCGAAGGTCCAGCTCGGGGTGTTGTTCGGGTAGACGGCGTTGAACTCGCCCACCGCGAAGATCAGCAGGGCCGCGACCGGGCCGGCCCACGGCCGGCCGGTCAGCCGGTGCGCCACCACGGCGGTGATCACCATGGCGAGCGCGGCCAGCGCCGGCACCATCAACCGCATCTGGATCACCGGCAGGTCGATGTGGCCGACCAGGTCACCCATCGCCATGTGGACGAAGGTGAACCAGTGGTAGTGCAGCGGCTCCCCCGCGGCCTGCGGGAAGGTGAGCGGCATGTTGTGCTTGGCGTTGCCGGCCAGCGACAGCAGGTACGGCAGGTCGATGTACTGCCGGGTGGTCTCGGTGTCGGGGAGCACCGGGTTGCGGCTGAGGAAGACCGCGTACAGGTAGGTGCTGGTGATCGCGACCGTGCCGGCGACCGACCAGGACCAGCCGGCGGACATCCGGCGGTAGCTGCGCGGGAACCAGTGCCGCCGCAGCCCCGGCACCGCGAGGAACGGGATCACCACGGCCAGCGGCCAGGCGGTCGCCACCGACTGCAGCCCGAGGCCGACCAGCACCGCCCAGGCCGCGAGTTCCAGGACCAGACCGACCACCGCGCCGAAGGCGAGGTCCTCCAGCAGGGTGTGCGGCCGGCGCCGCAGCGCGCGGAACACCAGCGTGCCGGGCAGCAGGACGCCCCAGAGCGCGTAGAAGGTGTACCGGGCGATGTCGCCGGCCGAGGTGCCGGCGGCCGACAGCAGGGCGGCCAGCAGGGCGTAGGCGGCGATCGCCGGCAGGAACCGCAGCAGGCGGGCGCCCGTGCCGTGCGGGGCCCCGCCGGCCTCCGGGGCGGCGTCCGCGCCCTGCCGTCCGGCCGTCGCGGCCCGCGCACCCAGGGTGGGTGCGGTGCTGTCAGTACTGCCCATCGTTCCTGTCTCCTGCGCCGCTGCGTCGACTTCCTGGCCGGCCCCGGCCGACCCCGGGCCCCGCGCGGGGCCCCCGGGCGGGGGCGGGGGGGGAAACGCGGGCGACGGGGCCCAACAGCGGCGCGGTGGTAGAAAAAAAAATAAGCGGCGCCGAAAGAA
>NZ_JBHJRC010000112.1:0-24269 GCF_042261735.1 Kitasatospora sp. NPDC056327
CCCCTGGCTCCCAGGGGTGCGGGGGCCGCCGCCGTTGCGGGCGCCGGCGGCGGGCCGGGCCGGAACCGTGTGCGAAGGTCCCAGCTCTGCAACCAAAGCGGGACCGGCCTGCACGTCCTCCTGACGGGTCGATAGGTTAAGGGGCGCCAGACCGCCGCGGGGACGCCCGTCCGCGCGCCCGCCGCCGGCGGCCGGTGAACCTCACCGCACTCCCAGGGGGATCAACCGCATGACCGCCGACACGCCACGGGACTCCGCAGCCGCGCCGCTCCCGCCGGTCTTCCAGCCGCTGCTCCCGGACGACCCGCGGGAGGTCGGCGGCTACCGGCTGTTCGCCCGGCTCGGGGCCGGCGGCATGGGCCGGGTCTACCTCTCGTACACGCCCGGCGGCCGGCCGGTGGCGCTCAAGGTGGTCCGCCCGGAGTTCGCCGAGGACGGCGAGTTCCGCCGCCGGTTCGCCCAGGAGGTCTCCAACGCCCAGCGGATCCACGGCCTCTACACCGCCCAGGTGATCGACTCCGGCGGCCTGGACTCCGACGCCCCGTGGCTGGTCACCGCGTACGTCCCCGGCCCGTCCCTGCAGCAGGTGGTGCGGGAGAACGGCGCGCTGCCGGTCCGCACCGTGCTGCTGCTGATGGGCGGCATCGCCGAGGCGCTGCAGGCGATCCACAGCGTCGAGGTGGTCCACCGCGACCTCAAGCCGGCCAACGTGCTGGTGGCCGGCGACGGCCCGCGCGTGATCGACTTCGGCATCGCCCGGGCCGCCGACGCCACCGCCCTCACCGGCACCGGCTACCGGATCGGCTCGCCCGCCTTCATGTCCCCCGAGCAGGCCCAGGGGCGCCCGGTCACCCCCGCCACCGACGTGTTCGCGCTGGGCGCGCTGGCCGCGTACGTGGCCGGCGGCAGCGCGCCGTTCGGCGACGGCCCGGACACCGCCGTGCTCTACCGGGTGGTGCACGAGCAGCCCGACCTCGACGCCGTCCCGGCCGGCCTGCGCGAACTGGTGCTGCGCTGCCTCGCGAAGTCCCCCGAGGACCGGCCGAAGCCCGCCGAGATCATCGACATCGCCCGCAACCACCCAACCGTCGGCGGACAGCTGCGGTTCTCCGACGACTGGCTGCCCCGGCAGGTCAACACCGAGATCACCCGCCGCTCGGACCTCCCGAGGACGCCCCCCACGCCGCTGCCCGCCGCGCCGCCCGCGCCGCCGGCCGGGCCGCCTGCCGGAGCGTCCGGGCACACCCCGGCACCGCCGTCCGCGCCGCCGACCCACCAGGCCACCGCGCCGTCCTTCGGCCCGCCGCCGCCCGGCTTCGGCCCCGTGCGGCCGGAGACCCCGCCGCCCGGCTTCGTGCCGCCGCCGGTCGGCGCCTACGGGGCCGCCCAGCCGCCGACCGAGGCGCCGACCGGCCCGCTGCCGGGCACCCCGCCGACCGTCCAGCTGCGGCCCGAGCCGCCGTCCTACGACACCCCGCCGCCCGGGCCGGTGGTCACCGACGGCCCGGCGCCGGAGCCGGCCCGGAAGGGCGGGGTCTCCTGGAAGGTGCTGCTGACCGTCGCCCTGGTGATGGCGGTCGGCGGCACGGCCGGCGGCGTGGCACTGATGGCCAGGTTCAAGGACAAGGACGACACCAGGGCGAACTCCGCCCAGCAGCAGCCGAACACGGTGCCCGGCCAGGGCGTCACCACCCCGGCCGCCACCACGCCCCCCGCGGCCGTGCCCCCGGCCGTCACCCCCACCCCGACCCCCACCTCGGCACCGGTCAGCGCCGTACCGAGCCGGTCGACCGCGGCGGGCGGGGTCACCGCGCCGGCCCGGCCGACGGGCTACCAGCCGGTGATCGACAAGAAGGCGCTCGCCATCCCGGCCGCCGAGTACTCCAGCGAGGCCTACCGGATCGACCTGACGGCCGGCACCGTGGTGCCGCGCGGCTCCGACCTGAAGTGGGGGCTCGGCCTCGGCCGGGAGTCCACCTCCAGCGGCAGCCGCGCCGACTCCTTCGCCGGCACGGGCGACAACAAGTCGGACTTCGCGGTGATCACCGAGGCGGCCGTCACCCCGGACCAGTGCGCCGCCGCGATCGACTCCCGGCCCGACACCGACCTGACCTTCAACCGGGTCACCCCGGGGCGGCTGCTGTGCATCCGCGACCGGCTCACCCGCAACATCGCCGTCGCCGCCGTCGAGGTGGCGGACCCGGCCACCGGTGCGGCCAAGGTGGTCCTCTCCACCTGGCGCGCCGGCTGACCGGTCTATCCTGACCAGGTCGAATCCCCATCGGACCGGAGCGAACCGTGTACTTCACCGACCGCGGCATCGAGGAGCTGCAGACCCGGCGCGGCGACGAGGAGGTCACCTTCGAGTGGCTGGCCGAGCGCCTGCGCGAGTTCGTCGACCTCAACCCGGACTTCGAGGTCCCGGTCGAGCGCCTGGCCACCTGGCTGGCGCGGCTCGACGACGAGGACGACGAGTGACCCGGTGAACGGCCGTCGAGAGGGCCCGGAGGCAACCGCCTCCGGGCCCTCTCGCGTGTTCCCCGTAGGGGGCGGGTCTCCGGGTCCGCTCCGGGTCGGCCCCGGACGGGGGTCCCTTGACTTCGCCGTCACGCGATATATCGTCTTTAAAGAAGAACGCGATACATCGCGAGTCATCAACGGGAGGCGGCAGACATGAGCCAGTGGACGGTCGAAGGACCCGACAGGATCACCATCGAGGAGCCGGTCCGGACCCTCCAGGTGCGGACGGTCGACGGCACGGTCAACGTGGTCGCCGCCGACGGCCCGGCCCGCCTGGAGGTCGGCGACCTCCAGGGCGAGCCGCTGCACGTCACCCTGGTCGACGGCGTCCTCACCGTCACCTACAAGGACATCAGCGGCTGGAACGAGTTCGGCGAGGTCCTCAAGTCGGTCGAGTCGGTGAAGGGCTTCTTCTCCTCGTTCAAGCGCAAGCGGACCGCCTCGGTCACCCTGACCGTTCCGGCCGGCACCGAGGTCAGGGTCGGCACCGTCTCCGCCGCGACGACGGTCTCCGGCATCACCGGGCGCGTATCGGCGCAGAGTGCCAGTGCGGACGTCACCCTGGTCGGCCTGACCGGGCACACCGAGGCCCGCACCGTCACCGGTGACGTCGACGCCCAGTCGGTGGCCGGGCAGCTGCGGCTGAACACCGTCTCCGGCCGGCTCACCGTGGTGGCCGGCACCGCCGGGAAGGTGTCCGCCAACTCCGTCACCGGCG
The DNA here is from genome assembly GCF_042261735.1 of Kitasatospora sp. NPDC056327. Lineage (NCBI taxonomy): Bacteria > Bacillati > Actinomycetota > Actinomycetes > Kitasatosporales > Streptomycetaceae > Kitasatospora > Kitasatospora sp. NPDC056327. The sequence continues at coordinate 3,239 of NZ_JBHJRC010000112.1, forward strand.
CGGTCACCCTGGACCTCGCCGCCGACACCCCGACCGAGATCAAGGTCAACACGGTCAGCGGCGCGGTCGGCGTCCGGCTCCCCTCGCTGGCCGACACCAAGGTCGAGGCCGGCACCACCAGCGGCCACCTCTCCTCCACCTTCGAGGAGCTGAAGGTCGGCGGCAGCTGGGGCACCAAGCGCCTCTCCGGCCAGCTGGGCGACGGCCGGGGCAGCCTCTCGGTCACCACCGTCTCCGGCGCGGTCACCGTGCTGCACCGGCCGGACGCCGACGACGACGCCCAGGCGGCCGTCCGGGAACTGCCCGCCGCCGACGGCCCGGCCGCCGGCCCCGACTTCACCAAGGAGGCCTGACATGACCCCCGTCTTCGGCCACGGCCGGCTCCGGCTCTACCTGCTCAAGCTGCTCGACGAGGCCCCGCGCCACGGCTACGAGGTCATCCGCCTGCTGGAGGAGCGCTTCCAGGGCCTGTACGCGCCGTCCGCCGGCACCGTCTACCCGAGGCTGGCCAAGCTGGAGCAGGAGGGCCTGGTCGAGCACAGCACCGAGGGCGGCCGCAAGGTCTACCGGCTGACCGACGCGGGCCGTGCCGAACTCGCCGCCCGGCAGGGCGAGCTCGACGAGCTGGAGCTGGAGATCCACGACTCGGTGGCCCAGCTCGCCGGGGCGATCCGCGAGGACGTCCGGGACAGCGCCCAGGACCTGCGCGAGCAGCTCTGGGGCGCGGCCGAGCAGGCCCGCAGGAGCACGGCCGGGGACGCCGCCGGAGACGGGGACGGCGCGGTCCGGGACGGGGAGTCCGGGGAGCGGGGGAACCCGTGGGCCGGCCCGTGGGGCGACCAGGCCGCCTGGCAGCGCGCCAAGGAGGAGTTCGCCGCCTTCAAGCGGCAGGCCAAGGAGCAGGCCAAGCGGGCCAAGGAGCAGGAGAAGGCCGCCAAGGCCAAGGCCAAGGCGGCCGAGGAGGAGGCCCGCCGGCTGCGCGAGCAGTCCCGGGCGGCGCGGACCGCGGCCCAGCAGGAGGCGCTGCGGATCAAGCGCCGGGTCGAGCAGCAGGTCCGCGAGCACGCGACCCGCGGCGACTGGCCGACCGGGCTGGCGGAGGGGCTCTCCGAGCTGACCAGGGGACTGGCCGGGCTGGCCGACGCGGCCCGCTGGGGCCACCCGGCGGACGAGAAGGGCGGACCGGCGGAGCCCGCCGCCGAGCGGATCACCGTCACCCGGATCGACCTGGACAAGGACGAGCCGGCCGGCGCCGACGGGGCCCCGCTGCCGCCGTGGGCCGAGACCGACCCGGCCGGCGACCCGGCCCGGGAGCTGGAGCGGCTGCTCGACCGGTTCCGCGACCAGGTCCGGGACGCGGCCCGGGACGGCGGCGTCACGGCGGCCGGCCTCGCGGAGGCCCGCGACGTCCTCGGCCGGGCCGGCGAGCGGCTGAAGCGCCGGCTGGGCTGAGCAGGACGGACGGGCGCCCGGTACCCCGCGCGGGGTGCCGGGCGCCGGCGTGTCACGGGGTCAGCACGAGCTTGCCGAAGACGTCGCCCCCGGCCAGCCGGGCGAACGCCTCCGGCGCCGCGGCCAGCGGCAGCACCGAGTCGATCACCGGCCGGACCCCGGTGGTGGCGCAGAAGGACAGCAGCCCGGCCAGCTCGTCCCTGCTGCCCATGGTCGAGCCGATCACCCGCAGCTCCAGGAAGAAGATCCGGTTGAGCTCCGCCACCGCGGGGCTGGGGCCGGAGGTCGCCCCGGAGATGACGATCGTGCCGCCCGGGCGCAGCGACTTCACCGAGTGCGACCAGGTGGCCGCGCCGACCGTCTCCATCACCGCGTCGACCCGCTCGGGCAGCCGCTCCCCGCTCGGGAAGGCCGCGTCGGCGCCCAGCTCCACCGCCCGGGCGCGCCTGGCCTCGTCCCGGCCGGTGACCCAGACCCGCAGGCCGGCCGCCTTGCCGAGGACCACCAGCGCGGTGGAGACCCCGCCCCCGGCGCCCTGCACCAGGACGGTGTCGCCGGGCTTCACCCCGGCGTTGGTGAACAGCATCCGGTAGGCCGTCAGCCAGGCGGTGGGCAGGCAGGCGGCCTGCTCGAAGGAGAGTGCGGCGGGCTTGGGCAGCAGGTTCCAGGTCGGGACGGCCACCCGCTGGGCGAAGGTGCCCTGGTAGCGCTCGGTCAGGATGGAGCGGGGCTCGTCCGGCCCGACCCCGTGCCCGCTCTGGCCGATCACCGAGTGCAGGACCACCTCGTTGCCGTGCTCGTCGACCCCGGCGGCGTCGCAGCCGAGGATCATCGGCAGCCTCCCGGCGGGCAGGCCGACCCCGCGCAGCGACCAGAGGTCGTGGTGGTTCAGACTGGCCGCCCGGACGGTGACCACGCTCCACCCGGGAGGGGCCTGCGGTTCGGGGCGCTCGCCCGACTCCAGCCCGCTCAGCGGGTCGTCGGCGTCGATTCGTGCGGCGTAGGCAGCAAACATGCACCGGACGATAGCCAGAACGCCCCGGGCCCGGAACGACGCGGGGATGTGACGCGCGTCCCGGGCCCGGACGGGGACTCCCTCCGGGCTACCGGCGGGCGACGCCCTCGGCCCGGGCGGCCTCGGCGACGGCCTTGGAGACCGCCGGGGCGACCCGCTCGTCGAACGGCGAGGGGATGACCTTCTGCGGCGTCAACTCGTCGGCCACCACACCGGCCAGCGCCCTGGCGGCGGCCAGCTTCATGCCCTCGGTGATCCGGGTGGCCCGGACCTGCAGCGCGCCGGCGAAGATGCCCGGGAAGGCCAGCACGTTGTTGATCTGGTTCGGGAAGTCGCTGCGGCCGGTGGCCACCACGGCCGCGTACCGGTGCGCGACCTCGGGGTGGATCTCCGGGGTCGGGTTGGCCATCGCGAAGACGAACGCGCCCTCGGCCATGGTCGCGACGACCTCCTCCGCAACGGTGCCGCCGGAGACGCCGATGAAGACGTCGGCGCCGGCCATCGCGTCGGCCAGGGTGCCCTTGAGCCCGGTCCGGTTGGTCAGCCCGGCGATCTCCGCCTTGACGTCGGTGAGGTCCTCGCGGCCCTGGTGCACCACGCCCTTGCGGTCGCACACGGCCACGTCGCCGATGCCGGCCGCCACCAGCATCTTGGCGATGGCGATGCCGGCCGCGCCGGCGCCGGAGATGACGGCCCGCAGCGAGCCGAGCTCCCGGCCGGTCACCGCGGCCGCGTTCCACAGCGCCGCGGTGGTGACGATGGCGGTGCCGTGCTGGTCGTCGTGGAAGACCGGGATGTCCAGGGCCTCCTGGAGCCGGCGCTCGATCTCGAAGCAGCGCGGGGCGGAGATGTCCTCCAGGTTGACGCCGCCGAAGGACGGGGCCAGCCGGACCACGGTCTCGACGATCTCGTCCACGTCGGTGCAGGCCAGCGCGATCGGCACGGCGTCCACGCCGCCGAACTGCTTGAACAGGATCGCCTTGCCCTCCATGACGGGCAGCGAGGCCTCCGGGCCGATGTCACCGAGGCCCAGCACGGCGGTGCCGTCGGTGACGACCGCCACCGTGTTGGCCTTCCAGGTGTAGTCGTTCACGAGCTCGGGCTGCTCGGCGATGGCCGTGCAGACGCGGGCGACACCGGGGGTGTAGGCGAGGGACAGGTCGTCCGCGTCGCGCACCGGGACGGTCGCCCGGACCTCCATCTTGCCGCCGCGGTGGAGCGCGAACACGGCGTCGACCGGATCGTCGGTGTCCTGGGTAGTGCTGTGGATGATCTCCGCTGCCACGATGACCTCTTCGTCATTGATCGAGCGAGGACACCCGGCCGACGGAGCGGGCGACCCGGCCGTCCCCGGTATCCGGCGAACGGTGGCCGGTCACCGGAACCCGGGAACGCCGAAGTGCCCCCGGGGGAGGGCTGGGTCGGGGCGCCGCCGTCGGACGGGCGCCCTCGGATGAGGGTTTTATGGATTTGTCTGCGTTGGTCTGCGCTGTGCTTCCGGGCCGAGCGTAGGCCGGACGAGGGCATCGCACCCATGCCTTTTCGTCCAGATCACTTGGTTGTCATACGCCTCACAGCCACCCGGGAGTTCCGGGGCACCACGAGAACCGGGCCCCGACTGCGGCAAGGGCGGACGAGTTCGCACACCCGCAGGGGTGAACGCAGACACGGAGGGGATGCCGGTGCCTCGGATACGGAGTCGGCGTCCTGGACTTCCGTTCCGGCGCACCCCGCGCCTGTGGCGGCACGGCGGTCTGGTTCGGGTCTCGGGGGTCACCCGGTACCGAATTCTGACACACCCGGCCACGGGCCGGGCAGGCCGGGATGGGAGGATCCGTTCGCCCGTCACCTCGCGTACACCTCCGCGACGTCGCGAGGCCTCCCCCTCCGTCCCCACAGGAGCAACCGATGCACCAGCGTGCCCGCACCCACCGGCCGGCCGCCGCACTCGCCCTCACCGCCACCGGAGCACTGCTGCTGAGCGGTTGCGGCGGGGGCGGCACCGCGGCGGCGCAGGACCCGGTCCAGGAGATCCGCGCGAAGCTCCCCGCGGCCCAGCGATCGGCCGGCGTACTGCGGATCGGGATGGACGTCGACTACCCGCCGGTCGAGTTCCGGGGCGCCGACGGCAAGCCGGACGGGCTGGACCCGGACATCGCCGCCGCGGTCGGCCGGATCCTGGACCTGCGGATCGAGTACGTCGACACCCCCTTCGAGAAGCTCCTGCCGGACCTCCACAAGAAGCAGTACGACGTGGTGATGTCCGCGCTCAGCGACACCCGCCAGCGGCGCGAGGGCGTGGACGAGATCGGCACGCCGACCGGTCCGGCGGTCGACTTCGTCGACTACTTCATCGCGGGCACCTCGATAGTGGTGCCCAAGGGCAACCCGAAGGGCATCCGGACCCTGAACGACCTCTGCGGCCGGACCGTCGCGGTGCAGGCGGGCACCATCCAGGACGAGATCGCCGCCCGGCAGACCTCCGCCTGCACCCAGGCCGGGAAGCCGCTCGTCGTGCACAGGTTCGACACCGACGCCAAGGCGCTGGCCGAGGTCGCCGCCGGCACCGCGCAGGCCGGCCTGAACGACTTCCCGGTGGCGGCCCACGCGGCGAGGAACACCGACGGCGGCAACCGCTTCGAGGTGACCGGCTCGCAGTCCCGCTCCAACCCGTACGGGATCGCGCTGCGCAAGGAGGACACCGCGCTGCGGGACGTCCTGGCCAAGGCGATCGACCAGCTGATCCGCAGCGGCGAGTACGACCGGATCCTCGCCAAGTGGAACGTCACCGCGGGCGCGGCCCAGAACGCGGTGGTCAACGGCGGCAGCTGACCGAGCGGCACGGGGCCGTCGCGGGCGGCGGCGGCCCCGGAGTCCCCGGCCCCGGACTCCCCTGCGCCGGGGGGCGCCGGGGGCGGGGGTCGACCGGACGGGCGCGCGGCCGGGCCTCCGGACGGACCGCGGAGCCGACTGCATACTTATACGCAGGGTGACAGGGACACGATATTCGTCCGAATAGCGGACAGCACGCCCCCTCGTTATCCGATTTTGATCTGAATGAGGGCCACCCGACCGTCATCAGATGGCAGGATTCCCCCCATCTCGGATCGAGCCGGCCACTGGTCGAGGCGGTTTCGGTCAACGCCCACCTCGGCGGACGGTGGCGGAGAGCAGTACCCGGCACCACCCTGCGCGCAGTTCTCCCCGCCCCACCCGTACAGCGCCGTACGGCCTCGCTGCCCCGGTGTGCCGCTCCCCCGCGGCGCGCTCCGCCCGACCTCTCCCTCAGGAGGAGATCCCCCATGATCGCCCGTACCCAGCGCACCCGCCTCGTCGCCGGCGCGGCGCTGCTCGCGTCCGCGTCGCTCGTGCTGACCGCCTGCGGCAGCAGCAAGCCGTCCTCCTCCGGCAGCGGCGGCGCCAACCCCTCCGCCGCCGTCCCGACCGTCAGCGCCGACCCGTCGCTGGCCGCGCTCGTCCCGGCCGACGTCAAGAGCACCGGCAAGCTGATCGTCGCCGCGGACGCGTCCTACGCCCCCAACGAGTTCCAGGACGCCGCGGGCAAGATCATCGGTATGGACGTCGACCTGGCCAACCTCATCGGCCAGAAGCTCGGCCTCGCCGTCGAGGTCCAGAACTCGCCCTTCACCGCGATCATCCCGGGCATCAGCGCCAACAAGTTCCAGCTGGGCATGAGTTCCTTCACCGACACCAAGGAGCGCGAGGCCACCGTCGACATGGTGACCTACTTCCTGGCCGGCACCAGCGCCGCGGTCAAGAAGGGCAACCCGGACAAGATCGACCTCAAGGACCTCTGCGGCAAGAAGATCGCCGTCCAGACCGGCACCACCCAGGCCGACACCATCAAGGACACGATCACCCCGGACTGCGTCAAGGCGGGCAAGCCCGGCGTGCCCAACGACGGCGACAAGTTCGACCTGCAGACCGACGTCACCACCGCCATGGTCTCCGGCCGCGACCAGGTCATGCTCGCCGACTCCCCGGTCGTCGACTACGCCATCAAGCAGACCAACGGCCAGCTGGAGCAGCTCGGCGACGTCGAGGGCAAGGCCCCGTACGGCGTCGTGCTGGCCAAGGGCTCCGCGCTCGCCCCGGCCGTCCAGGGCGCCGTCCAGTCCATGATGGCCGACGGCAGCTACAAGAAGGTCCTGGAGAAGTGGGGCGTCGAGGCCGGCGCCATCGACAAGTCCGTCATCAACGGCGCCACCAGCTGACCCCTCGTCACTCTTCTTCACCCGAGGCCACTGTGAACCATTCCGATCAGGGGAAGAAGGTGTCGCCGGCACGGCCCGAGTCCATCAGGGCCGTCCCGGTGCGCCACCCCGGACGGTGGGCCGGAGCCGTCGTCATCGTGGTGTTCGCCGCGATGCTGCTCCACGCCCTGATCTTCAATCCCGCCTTCCAGTGGGACGTCGTCAACACCTACCTCTTCGATTCCAGCATCCTGCACGGTCTCGGCGTCACCCTGGAGCTCACCGCGCTCTCGATGGTGATGGGCGTGGTCGGCGGCATCGTCCTCGCGGTGATGCGGCTGTCGCCCAACCCGCTGCTGTCCGGCACCGCCTGGTTCTACATCTGGGTCTTCCGCGGTACCCCCGTGCTGGTCCAGCTGGTGTTCTGGAACTTCCTGGGCGCCCTGTGGCCGAAGCTGTCGATCGGCGTCCCGTTCGGCCCGGAGTTCTGGTCCGGCTCGACCAACACCCTGATCCCGGTCTTCACCGCCGCGCTGCTCGGCCTCGGCCTCAACGAGGCCGCCTACATGGCGGAGATCGTCCGCGGCGGCATCCAGTCGGTCGACGAGGGACAGACCGAGGCCTCGCACGCGCTCGGCATGAGCCGCTTCACGACCATGCGCCGGATCGTCCTGCCGCAGGCCATGCGCGTGATCATCCCGCCCACCGGCAACGAGACCATCTCGATGCTCAAGACCACCTCGCTGGTCTCGGTCATCGCGCTGGAGGAGCTCTTCCGGGCCGGGCAGAACATCTACTCGCGCACCTTCCAGACCATTCCGCTGCTGATCACCGTCAGCCTCTGGTACCTGTTCCTGACCTCCGTCCTCACCATCGGCCAGTACTACGTCGAGCGGTACTACGCCCGGGGCACCAGCCGGACGCTGCCGCCCACCCCGCTCCAGCGGCTGCGACTGCTGATCGGCGGCAGGCCGGCCCCGAAGACCGGGCACGACGTCGTTCCGGGGATCGAGGGAGGCACCCACCAATGACCGACCTGAACAAGCCGCCGGCCGACGCCGGCCACCCGATGGTCCGGGCCGAGGGCGTCCGCAAGTCCTACGGACCGGTCGAGGTGCTCAGGGGCATCGACCTGGAGGTCCGGCGCAACGAGGTGTTCTGCCTGATCGGCCCGTCCGGCTCCGGCAAGTCGACCTTCCTGCGGTGCATCAACCACCTGGAGAAGATCAACGGCGGGCTGCTGTCCGTCGACGGCGAACTGGTCGGCTACCGGCGGCAGGGCACCAGGCTGTACGAGCTCAAGGACAGCGAGGTCGCGCTCAAGCGCCGTGACATCGGCATGGTGTTCCAGCGCTTCAACCTCTTCCCGCACATGACCGCCATCGAGAACGTCATCGAGGCGCCGGTGCAGGTCAAGGGCGAGAGCAGGTCCTCCGCCAAGGAGCGCGGGATGGCCCTGCTGGAGCGGGTCGGCCTGGCCGACAAGGCCGGCAGCTACCCGTCCCAGCTCTCCGGCGGCCAGCAGCAGCGGGTGGCCATCGCCCGGGCGCTGGCCATGAAGCCCAAGCTGATGCTCTTCGACGAGCCGACCTCGGCGCTCGACCCCGAGCTGGTCGGCGACGTCCTGGACGTCATGCGCGGGCTGGCCGAGGAGGGGATGACCATGATCGTGGTCACCCACGAGATGGGCTTCGCCCGCGAGGTCGGCGACGCACTGGTGTTCATGGACGGCGGCGTGGTCGTCGAGTCCGGCAACCCCCGCGAGGTCCTCACCGACCCGCAGCACGAGCGCACCCGGGCGTTCCTCTCCAAGGTGCTCTGAGCCGACGCGCTCCGAGCGCGCGCTCCCCGGCGCCCGGCAGGCCGAATCCTGCCGGGCGCCGCCGCTTTCCCGCTTCGGCTCTCCGGGTAATAGGCTAGAGCCAGTCAGCCCGTTACCGATCTCTGGAAGGACCACCGTGGAGCTCGCCTCGTACGCCGATCTGGCCGTCCGGCTGGTGAACACCGAGGAACCCGAGCGCGGCACCGACGCACTGACGTCGGTGGACGCGGTGCGCGCCCTGTTCTCGGACTCCTCCCGGGCCCGCGACCTCGCCGACGAGTCGGACCTGCCCCGGCTGCGGGCCGTCCGCACCCGGCTGCGCGGGGTCTTCGAGGCCGCCGCCGACGGCGAGGAGGTGCGCAGCGTCGACCTGCTGAACAGCCTGCTGATGGAGTTTCCGGTGAGCCCCCTGGTCTCCGGGCACGACTACCTGGACGAGGCCGGCCGGCCCCGCTGGCACCTGCACCTCGCCGACAACTCCCCCACCGCCACGGCCCACTTCAGCGCCGTCGCCTGCATGGGCCTCGCCGTCCACCTGACCGAACTCGGCGCCGACCGGCTCGGCATCTGCCAGGCCGCCCCCTGCCGCAACTCCTACCTGGACACCTCGACCAACCGCTCCCGCCGGTACTGCTCGGACCGCTGCGCGACCCGCGCCAACGTCGCCGCCTACCGCGCCCGCAAGCGCCAGGAGGCCGCGGCGGCCGCCGCCGGGCAGGGCTAGGGCGTCTCTTGTGGATCACTGCCGGGCCCTAGGGCGTCAGCTCCTCCGGGCGGACCCAGACGCCCAGGCGTCGGGCGAGCCCGGGGATCCGGGCCAGCGGGGCGGCGAGCAGCAGCCGTTCCAGCCGCCGGCCCGGCGCGAGCCAGACCGGGCGGGGGCGCAGCCGCAGCAGCACCCGGCCGAGCACGAGTTCGTCCGGGACCGCGCCGTAGCTGCGGCTGTCGCTGTCGACCGGCCGGTTGTCGGAGAGCAGCCACCAGCCCTTCGGCCTGCGGCCGTCGGCACGCTTGACCACCAGCAGGTTCTGCTGGAACGGGTGACGGAACACCACCACCGCGCCGGGCCGGATCCGCGCGCCGTAGCGGACCAGCAGCCGGTCCCCGTCGCGCAGCGTCGGCACCATCGAGTCCCCCGCCACGTCGATCAGCCCGAACGGCGCGCCGCCCGCCGGGGGGTCCTCCACCGGTTCCGCGCTCCGTGCCACGACTCCTCCTCCGGGCGCCCGCTGTCGCACACCAGTCTGCCGCACGGTCCGTCACCCGCCGGTGTCCGGATTCACCCGGTTCCGGCTCGGCCTTTTGCCCTAGGCCCACCGCCCGGCCGAGAAACCGCCGGGCCCGAAGGGTAATCTCGGGCGCGGGAAGACGATCTAAGGAAGGACTCCCATGTTCTCTCGTCTGTTTGCACCGCGCGCCACCGCCCACGCCCACTGCGACCTGCCCTGCGGCGTGTACGACCCGGCCCAGGCCCGCATCGAGGCCGAGTCCGTGAAGGCCACCCAGGAGAAGTACCAGGCCAACGAGGACCCGCACTTCCGGGCCCGCGCCGTCATCATCAAGGAGCAGCGCGCCGAGGCCGTCAAGCACCACATCTCGGTGCTGTGGAGCGACTACTTCAAGGCCCCGCACTTCGAGAAGTACCCGCAGCTGCACCAGCTGGTCAACGACACCCTGAAGGCCGCCTCGGCCGCCAAGGCGTCCACCGACCCGGCCACCGGCCAGGCGCTGCTGGACCTCGTCGCCGAGGTCGACAAGATCTTCTGGGAGACCAAGCAGGGCTGATCCCCGCTCGCTCCCCTGCGAACGCCCCCGTCCGCGCCGGACGGGGGCGTTCGTGTGTCCCCGGCCACAAACGCTGCGGTAAGGGTTGCCTGACCCGAGTGCTTGTTATGCTGCCAGGGCGTTCCCAGGGGGAAGCCGGTGCGATTCCGGCGCTGACCCGCAACGGTAAACGGTGCCCCGCGCCCGTGAGCCCGATCGCCCGGGGACGCCGACCTCCCGACAACTCGCCGTGGACTGCGAGGGGATCGCGCCCCGGCACGACCGCGCCCGGGCACGCCGCCCCGCGCCCCGCCCGGCCCGAGGCAAGGCGCGCCACAGTGAGCAGCACCGCGACCGCACCGGCCACCGCCGCGGCCCCGCCGGGCCCGCGCCGAACACCCGCCGCGGCGCTGGCCGCCGCCCTCGCCGCCGCCCTGCTGCTCTCGCTGGTCTGCGCCGTCGCGGTGGGCTCCTCCGGACTGGCCCCGGGCCGGGTGCTGCGGCTGCTGGCCGCCGGTCTGACGGGCGGCCGGCTGGAGGCCGACGAGGCCGCCGCCTACGCGATCGTCTGGGAGATCCGGCTGCCCCGCGCCGTCCTGGCCGCCGTGGTCGGCGCCGGACTGGCCGCCACCGGGGTCGCCGTCCAGGCGATGGTCCGCAACGCGCTCGCCGACCCGTTCGTGCTCGGCATCTCCTCCGGCGCCTCGGTCGGCGCCAACGCCGTGCTGATGCTCGGCGCCTTCGCATCGTTCGGCGTCTGGGCGCTCTCCGCCTCCGCGTTCGCCGCCGCCCTGCTCGCCATGGTGCTGGTCTACCTGACCGCCCGGACCGCGCACGGCCTCACCCCGCTGCGGCTGGTGCTCACCGGCACCGCGATGTCCTACGGCTTCTCCGCCGTCACCGCGCTGATGGTCTTCGCCGCCGCCCGCGGCGAGGCCGCCCGCTCCGCGATGATGTGGCTGCTCGGCAGCCTCGGCGGCGCCACCTGGGGCTCGGTGCCGATCGCCGCCGCCACCGTGCTGGCCGGCCTGGTGCACCTGGCCTGCTCGGCCGGCCGGCTGGACGCGCTGGCGATGGGCGACGAGACGGCCGCCTCGCTCGGCGTGGACCCGGACCGGCTGCGCCGCGAACTGTTCGTGGTGACCGCGGCCGTCACCGGCACCGTGGTCGCGGTCAGCGGGGCGATCGGCTTCGTCGGACTGATGGTCCCGCACCTGGTGCGGATGCTGGTCGGCGCCGGCCACCGCCGGGTGCTGCTGGTCGCTCCGCTCGCCGGGGCCCTGCTGCTGGTCTGGGTGGACATCGTCTCCCGCACCCTGCTGGCGCCCGCCGAACTCCCGGTCGGCGTGGTCACCGCGGCCCTCGGGGTGCCCTGCTTCCTGCTGCTGATGCGCCGTCGCGGCTACGCCTTCGGAGGCGGCCGGTGAGCGCCACGAGCCCCGTGCCCGGCCTGGACCTCGCCGTCGACGGCGTCTGCGTCGACCTCGCCGGTGTCCGGCTGGTCCACGACGTCACCCTGAGCGCCCCCGCCGGTCGGGTGGTCGGCCTGATCGGCCCCAACGGCAGCGGCAAGTCCACCCTGCTGCGCTGCGTCTACCGGGCCCTGCGGCCCGCCGCCGGCGCCGTCCTGCTGGACGGCGAGGACCTGCACGCGCTCGCCCCGCGCGAGGCCGCCCGGCGGGTGGCCGCGCTGCCGCAGGAGCACTCCGCCGAGTTCGACTTCACGGTGGCCGAGGTGGTCGCCATGGGCCGGCTGCCGCACCGGCGCGGCGCCCTGGCCGGGCCGTCCGCCGGGGACACCGACCGCTGCACCGGGGCGCTGCGCCGGGTCGGCGCCGCGCACCTGGCGGCCCGTGGCTTCCTGAGCCTGTCCGGCGGCGAGAAGCAGCGGGTGCTGATCGCCCGCGCGCTGGTCCAGGAGCCCCGGGTGCTGGTCCTCGACGAGCCCACCAACCACCTGGACATCGCCCACCGGCTGGAGGTCCTGGCGCTGGTCCGGGAGGCCGGTCCGACCGTGCTGACCGCACTGCACGACCTGGACCTCGCCGCCGGCCACTGCGACCTGCTGTACGTGGTCGCGGACGGCCGGATCGTCGCTTCCGGACCGCCCGCCGAGGTGCTCGAACCCGGTCTGCTGGCCGAGGTGTTCAAGGTCCGGGCGACACCCGTGGCGCACCCGGTCACCGGCGCCCTGCGGCTGCTGCTCGACCGCCTCCCGTAACCGCACCGACGCCCTCCCCACCGCCCCCTCGCGAGGATCCCCATGCGCACCAAGGCCGTTGCCGCCGCCGCCCTGCTCGCCGTCGCCCTCACCGGCTGCGGCGCCGAGATAGCCCCGCGGGGCGACGGCGCCACCGCCGCCTCCGCCCACTACCCGGTGACCGTGACCAACTGCGGCACGGAGATCACCTTCCGGGAGAAGCCGGCCCGCACGGTGACCAACGACGTCGGCATCACCGAGCTGATGTTCGCGCTCGGCCTGGAGGACCGGATGGCCGGCTACGTGATGCCCGACGACAAGGGCCGGGTCGACGCGGTCGCCTGGAAGGACGCCTACCAGCGGACCGCCTGGCTCTCCCGGGACCGGATCACCAAGGAGATCGCCCTGGAGGCGAAGGCCGACCTGGTGTTCGCCGGCTGGCACTACGGCTTCGACGAGAGCCTCGGCGTCACCCCGCAGACCCTGTCCGGCCTCGGCATCGGCTCCTACGTGCTCACCGAGTCCTGCCGCAGCGGCAAGGGCTCCGAGCGCGGGGTGATGTCCCCGCTCGACGCGCTCTGGACCGACCTCGCCAACCTGGGCGAGATCTTCGACGTCCGGGACCGGGCCGACCGGCTGATCGCCGGGTTCCGGGCGCAGATCGCCGCCGTGCCCGAGCCGGCCCGCCGGCCGGGCGTCTTCCTGTACGACAGCGGCGAGGACAAGCCGTACACCTCGGGCCGGTTCGGCGCACCGGAGGAGGTCATCGCCAAGGCGGGCGGGCGGAACGTGATGGGCGACGTCGCCGACTCCTGGACCACCGTGGGCTGGGAGAGCGTGGTCCGGCGCGACCCCGAGGTGATCGTGATCAACGACTACGGCACCCCCGACGCGGAGGCGAAGCGGCGGTTCCTGAAGTCCTTCCCGCCGCTGGCCGGGGTCTCGGCGGTCCGCAACGACCGGATCTTCGTGCTCGACTACGCCGACCTGGTGGAGAGCCCCCGCAACCCCGCCGCGATCACCGCCCTGGCCGAGTACCTGCGGACCGTCCCGGCCGGCTGAGCCGCGGCCCTCCCCGCCCGCCCTCCGGCCGGTCCCGCCGGGCGTACGCTCGACAGTACGGACCGGCGGAACCGACCGGAGGAGCGAGAACATGACCACCATGGCCGCACCGTCCGCCTTCGACGTCCGGGCCCTGCGCGAGGGGATCGAGCGGGCCGACGCCGGCGCCCTGCTGGCGCTCTACGCGGACGACGCCGAGCTGCGCGTGGTCGACCGCGCGACCCAGCCCAGCCACCCGCTCGTGGTGCACGGCCGGGACGAGATCGGCGCGCTGCTGGACGACCTCTACGGCCGCGAGACGAGCCACACCCTGGAACGGGTGGTGCTCCAGGCCGACCGCCTCGCCTTCCTGGAGTCCTGCCGCTACCCGGACGGGGTGCGGGTGCTGGTCAGCTCGACCGCCGAGCTGCGCGCGGGACGGATCGTCGACCAGACCTCCGTCCAGGCCTGGGACGAGAACCGGCCCTCCCAGTAGGCTCGGAGCCATGATCCGCACCGCCGTCCCCGCCGACGTCCCCGTCATCCACGCCATGATCCGCGAGCTCGCGGAGTACGAGAAGGCCGCCCACGAGGCGGTGGCCACCGAGGAGCAGCTGCACGCCGCGCTGTTCGGCGCCGCCCCGGCGCTGTTCGGCCTGATCGCCGAGGACGACTCCACCGGGGAGCCGGTCGGCTTCGCCGTCTGGTTCCTCAACTTCTCGACCTGGCGCGGCACCCACGGGATCTACCTGGAGGACCTCTACGTCAGCCCGGCCTCCCGCGGCGGCGGCCACGGCAAGGCGCTGCTGCTGGAGCTGGCCCGGATCGCCGTCGAGCGCGGCTACTCCCGGGTCGAGTGGTCGGTGCTGGACTGGAACACCCCCTCGATCGACTTCTACAAGGCGCTGGGTGCCGTGCCGATGGACGAGTGGACCGTCTTCCGCCTCACCGGGGACGCCCTCGCCGCCGCCGGAACCCGCTGAGATCCGGCGCGCGCAGGGCGTGCGCCCCAGGCGTGCGGGGGCCGTGTCCGACCACTGCCACCCTGCGTCGCGATGCCTTACCATGAGTGACTCCCGCACCGGGGCAGGAACGCGGTAACGTCTCGGGCGGACGGCGGCGTCCGGCCACTCCCCGAGGGGTATGACCAGTACGTACCGCACCACCCCTCTGGACAGTTGGGGCGAAGCAGTTGAGCCAAGCAACAGACAGTGCCGCGGCCACCGGCCCGGAAGCACAGCGCGTCACCCAGGAGGTGAGGGTGTCCCAGATCGACGGCGAGCCCGGAGTGCAGGACTTCGTGGAGGTCCGGCTGCCCGCGGCCGGGGCCTACCTCTCGGTCCTGCGGACGGCCACGGCCGGCCTCGCGGCCCGGCTGGACTTCACGCTGGACGAGATCGAGGACCTGCGGATCGCGGTCGACGAGGCCTGCGCCATCCTCCTCCAGCAGGCCGTCCCCGGTTCGGTCCTCTCCTGCGAGTTCCGGCTGGTCGGGGACTCCCTGAAGGTGATCGTCTCGGCGCCCACCACCGACGGCCGGGCGCCGGAGCGGGACACCTTCGCCTGGACGGTGCTCTCCGCGCTCGCGGGCGAGGTCGACTCCGCGGTCGCCGAGGACAACACCGTGTCGATCAGCCTGCACAAGAAGCGCGGCGGCCCCTCCGCCCACTAGGTCCGCCGCGGCAGCGCGGCAGCAGCACCGAACAAGGGCCGTCCGCCCGGCTCCACCGGGCCGGACGGACGGCTCCCGGTACCGCCCGCACCGGGCGGTACGCCCATTGAGACGAACCGGGGCCGACCGCCCCGGTGCTCCCGGAACGGAACGGGGGAATGGCCGTGAGTGATCTGGACCGTACCGGCCTCGCGACGGCGGGCCCTGCCGTACCGACCCAGGCGAGCGTTCCCGGCCTCGCCGCCAACGACGAAGCGCACCCGAAGGACGCCCACCGGATGAGCCAGCCGACCGAGCCGACGCCCCAGTCGTCGCCCGATCAGTCGCCCACGCCCGTGCCGCCGGCCGCGGACCTCCCGGAGGACGCCCTGGACACCGAACCCGACACCGGGCCGGGGGACGGAGCGGAGGACGGGGCCGCCGCCGAGGCGGCCCGGACGCTGCGTGCCGCGGTGCCCGCCCAGACCCCGCAGCGCAGCGGCGCCCCGGACCGCGAGGCGGCCCGGGCGCTGTTCGTGCGGCTCTCCGCGCTGCCCGAGGGCTCCCCGGAGCGCGTCGAGCTGCGCAACCAGCTGGTGCGGATGCACATCCCGCTGGTCGAGCACCTGGCCCGGCGGTTCCGCAACCGCGGCGAGCCCCTGGACGACCTCACCCAGGTCGCCACCATCGGGCTGATCAAGTCGGTGGACCGGTTCGACCACGAGCGCGGGGTCGAGTTCTCCACCTACGCGACGCCGACCATCGTCGGCGAGATCAAGCGGCACTTCCGGGACAAGGGCTGGGCGGTCCGGGTGCCGCGCCGGCTCCAGGAGCTGCGCCTGTCGCTGACCACGGCGACCAGCGAGCTCTCCCAGCGGCACGGCCGCTCCCCCACGGTGCACGAGCTCGCCGAGCACCTGGGGATCTCCGAGGAGGACGTCCTGGAGGGGCTGGAGTCCGCCAACGCGTACTCCACGCTCTCGCTGGACGTGCCGGACAGCGACGACGAGTCGCCGGCCGTCGCGGACACCCTGGGCGCCACCGACGAGGCGCTGGAGGGCGTCGAGTACCGGGAGTCGCTCAAGCCGCTGCTCGCCCAGCTGCCGCCCCGGGAGCAGAAGATCCTGGTGCTGCGGTTCTTCCGGAACATGACGCAGTCGCAGATCGCCGCCGAGGTGGGGATCTCCCAGATGCACGTCTCCCGGCTGCTCGCCCGGACCCTCGCGCAGCTCCGGGAGAAGCTCCTCGTCGAGGAGTAGGACCGACGGCCGCTCAGCGGCGGCCGCCGGGTCCCTCCGGACACGGAAGGCGGCGGCCCTCCGCGCTCAGCCCTCGTGCGGAGCGTAGAGGGCCGCCGTCGCCTTCGGGCTGAGCAGTGCGCCGATGCCGACCAGGCCGAGCAGGCCGACGGCCGCGCCGGCCGCGGTCATCGCCCCGCCGCTCTGCGTCATGTAGTAGGCGACGGGCAGGCAGATGGAGTTGGTCAGCACGGCGGGGCTGCGGCCCCAGCGGCGGGTCCTGAGCAGCGCCCGGGCGGCCAGCACCGGCAGCACGCCGAGCAGCACGATCACCAGGCCGCCGAACTCGTTGAGGGCCAGCTGCTCGGACTTGCCGGACAGCGCGGCGACCATGTCCCAGACGCCGACGACGACCAGCGCGGCGCCCTCCACGGCGGTGATGGCGGCGCCGACGGTCAGGGCGGTCGGCCGGCCGGTGCCGGGTGCGGGTACGGGTGCGGTGGATTCTGCGGTCACTCCAGCAGGGTAGCCGCCGGTCGGTCCGTACCGCCCCGTAGGCTGGGCCCATGCGCGCTCTCCTGGTCGTCAACCCGAAAGCGACCACCACCAGCGGCCGCACCAGGGACGTCCTGATCCACGCCCTGCGCAGCGACCTCAAGCTGGAGGTGGCGCAGACCGAGTACCGCGGCCACGCGCGCGACCTGGCCCGCGAGGCGGCGGAGGACGGCGCGGTCGATCTGGTGGTCGCGCTGGGCGGGGACGGCACCGTCAACGAGGTGGTCAACGGACTACTCTCGCACGGCCCGGGCGACAAGGTCCCCCGGCTGGCCGTGGTCCCCGGCGGCTCGACCAACGTGTTCGCCCGCGCGCTGGGCCTGCCCAACGACCCGGTGGAGGCGACCGGCGCGCTGCTGAACGCCCTGGAGCAGCGGAGCGAGCGCCCGATCGGGCTGGGCAAGGCGATGAGCGAGGGGCTGCCGGACCGCTGGTTCACCTTCACGGCCGGCCTGGGCTTCGACGCCGGCGTGGTCGGCCGGGTGGAGGAGCAGCGCCGGGCGGGGCGCAAGTCCACGCACGCGCTCTACGTCGCGCAGGCGCTCCGCCATTTCGTCACCCAGCGTGAGCAGCGCAGATCAGGCCCGGTCTCGCTGGCGCTGGCGGGCCGCGCGCCGGTGCCGGGCCTGGTGCTGGCGATAGTCAGCAACACCTCGCCGTGGACCTTCCTGGGCAACCGTCCGGTCTACCCCTCGCCCCGTGCCTCCTTCGACTCGGATCTCGACGTCTTCGGCATCACCCGGATGACCGCGTTCGGTACTGCTCGAACGGTCCGTCAGATCCTGCGGTCGCACGGGTCTTCGAGCGACGGCGCGGCACCTTCGGGCCCGTCCGGGAAGCATGTCGTCTCCTATCACGACGTCAGACACTTCACCTTGGTTTCGGAGGAACCGGTCCCGTTCCAGGTCGACGGGGACCACCTTGGATCCAGGAGTCGCGTCAGTTTCACAGGCGTACGGCGGGCACTGCGTGTGATTGTGTGACTAGAAGGGCCCTTTACCCTTCTTCTCGAACGCACAAGCCCCCTTCACTCCATAGAAGTACTGGCTGTGAGCTAGGCGACACCGAAGAATCAAAAATTCCTCCCTGAAGGGGGTTGTATCCGGGCCTGAGGTTTGCGAACCTCTACATGGCGATCGGGACACATCGCAGCGACGGCAACCTCGGAAGTTCTCGGGGGCCGACCGCGGGGTGTCCCTCGAATCGCCGAATCCCTCCCCAGCACAGACCTCCCGGGCCCGATGGGCCTTTGGTCTCTTTTGCTGTTGCGGGATTCGTGAAAGCGTTCACATTCACAAGGACCATCGATGTGCCGTGCGGGCAGCCCCCGTCGGCAGGAGGAGTTGGACGACCATGGACTGGCGCCACCGCGCTGTCTGCCGCGAAGAGGACCCGGAGCTGTTCTTCCCGATCGGGAACACCGGTCCTGCTCTGCTGCAGATCGAGGAAGCCAAGGCCGTGTGCCGCCGCTGTCCGGTTATGGAGCAGTGCCTCCAGTGGGCCCTCGAAACCGGCCAGGACGCCGGCGTCTGGGGCGGCATGAGCGAGGACGAGCGTCGCGCGATGAAGCGCCGTGCTGCCCGCAACCGCGCCCGCACCGCCTGATCACACGCCGTAGTACCAGCAGTAACCACAGCACCGATCAACACATGATCACAGGCTTCCCCTGCACATCCTGGTGAAGCCTTCCGTACAAAGGGCCTTGTTCCACGAGGTCCCGCGACACCGACCCGCCCAGCCACTTGATACTGTTCACAGAGAGCAATATTGTGGAGCTGTGGCGCTCACCGTGTGCAACGCACCGGTTGGTGTCGCACCACCCAGAGCCCCCGTTCCGGCCGACTCCCCCCGACGGCCGGAACGGGTTGAGAGGCCCTGTCGACCCACCCCCCCCGGTCGACAGGGCCTCGTTTCTGTTTCCGCCCCGGATTCCGCCACCGGATCGTGCCCCCGGATCACCGGGGTGCGGGAACGTGCGAACGGCGCTCACCGGGCTCGCACGCCCCCCGCGCACCTCGGCGCGTCTCCCCGGCCTCAGCGCACCGGGATCTCCAGGACCACCTTGGTGCCGCCGTTCGGACCGGCCACCATGTCGAAGGTGCCGCCCAGCTCACCGGTGGCCAGGGTCCGGACGATCTGCAGCCCGAGATTGCCGGCCTGCTGCGGGTCGAAGCCCTCCGGCATCCCCCTGCCGTCGTCCTGCACCGTGATCAGCAGGTACTCCTCCGGCCGGGCCCCGCCGTTCCAGCTGTCCGACCAGCCCGTGCCGGTGGCCGGCGCGCGCCCGCGCAGTGCGCTCACCTCCAGGTTGCCCGAGGCGCTCGGGCCGAAGGCGTGCTCCAGGGCGTTCTGCAGCAGTTCGGTCAGCACCATCGCCAGCGGGGTGGCCACCTCGGCGGAGAGGATGCCGAAGCTGCCGCTGCGGCGGGTCGCCACCCGGCCGTCCTGGGACAGCTCCATCACCATCGCCAGCACCCGGTCGGCGATCTCGTCGAAGGCCACCTGCTCGTCCAGCGCCTGGGAGAGCGTCTCGTGCACGATGGCGATCGAGCCGACCCGGCGTACCGCCTCGTCCAGGGCCTCGCGGCCGGCGTCCGACTCCATCCGGCGGGACTGCAGCCGCAGCAGCGCGGCGACGGTCTGCAGGTTGTTCTTCACCCGGTGGTGGATCTCCCGGATGGTGGCGTCCTTGGTCATCAGCTCGCGGTCCCGGCGGCGCAGCTCGGTGACGTCCCGGCAGAGCACCAGGGAGCCGGTCAGGGTGCCCTTGGGCTTCAGCGGGATGGCGCGCAGGGTGACGACGCCGCCCTGGGCCTCGATCTCGGTCTGCCGTGGGGCCCAGCCGCTGGCCAGCTTGACCAGGGCCTCGTGCACGGCCGCCCGGGAGGGCGGGGCGAGGTCCGCGGTGGTCCGGCCGAGGTGGCTGCCGACCAGGTCGGTGGTGAGGCCGAGCCGGTGGTAGGCGGAGAGCGCGTTGGGGCTGGCGTAGGTGACCGTGCCGTCCGCGTCGAGGCGGATCAGGCCGTCGCCGACCCGCGGCGCGGCGTCCATGTCGGCCTGCTCCACGCCGTGGTACGGGAAGGTGCCGGCGGCGATCATCTGGGCCAGGTCGGAGGCGCTCTGCAGATAGGTGAGTTCCAGCCGGCTGGGGGTGCGCACGGTCAGCAGGTTGGTGTTGCGGGCGATCACGCCGAGCACCTTGCCCTCCCGGCGCACCGGGATGGACTCGACCCGGACCGGCACCTCCTCGCGCCACTCCGGGTCGCCCTCGCGCACGATCCGCCCCTCGTCGTAGGCGGCGTCCAGCAGCGGGCGCCGGCCGCGCGGGACGAGGTGGCCGACCATGTCGTCCTGGTACGAGGTGGGCCCGGTGTTGGGGCGCATCTGGGCCACCGAGACGTACCGGATGCCGTCCCAGGTGGGGATCCAGAGCACCAGGTCGGCGAAGGAGAGGTCGGAGAGCAGCTGCCACTCCGAGACCAGCATGTGCAGCCAGTCCACATCGGCACCGGTCAGGGTGGTGTGGCGGCGGACGAGTTCGTTCAGCGAGGGCACAGGGCGAGCGTAGCTCCAGGGGGGCGCCCCGGGCCCCGCCGCACCCCCGGCGACGTGCGGTGCGCCGCCCGGCCCCAGGTTGTCCAGACCAATTTTCGGCTAGCCCTGGACAACCCAGATTGGTCTAGTCCACAATGAAAGGGCACCAAGGAGAGGTACCCGCGCAACTGCCCTGACCGCGCGTGGCCGCTCCTCGGTCGGACGCCGCCGAACGAGGACCCCGCACAGTTCTCGATCGCCAACGGCGCCCGACGACAGCTCCGGGCTGCGGTGCCGCATGGGTTGAGGGTCCCGTGTCGGCGCCGTGGCCCGTAGTGTTTTCCCCCTCCGGTACGCCCTGCGGGCGGGCGCCCGACGACGGCTCCGGGCTGCGGTGCCATGGGCCCCTCCTGCCCGTCGGCGGGCAAGGAGGGAGGGTTGAGGGTCCCGTGTCGGCGCCGTGGCCCGTAGTGTTTTCCGGGCCCTTTCCGCCCCCCGAACGCGCGCGGCAACGCCCGAGCCCCCGCCCACAGGTTGTGGGCGGG
>NZ_JBHJRC010000113.1:0-24220 GCF_042261735.1 Kitasatospora sp. NPDC056327
GTGCCCGGGTCGTGGAGGCCCGGGCACCGGCGGCGCCCCGCCCCGGGGCCGCGGTCCACGGAGGGCGGGACCGGCGGGACCGCGCGGGGGAGGACGGTGGTGTGCGCACGGTGGGGCGCGCGGGGTGCGGCGGGGGCGCGCGGCGCCGTCACGGACTCCGGTGTCCACGGGGGTGCGCTCCGGCGTGGCGAGGGTCGTACGGGTATCGCCGCAGGCCCTCTGAACAGGGCACATGCCCCTGTCAAACGGAACGGGGAACCGTCATGAGCCGGGCGGACGTGGAGGTATGGGGACCGGCGCGGCCGGGGTACCACCCTGGGGTGGCGCTGGTTCGACTGACGGGGGCGCCGCCCGGTGCGAACGGCGCCGGGGGAGGTCGAGTAACAGGGGGCGTGAGTGATCGTCTGGATCAATGGCACGTTCGGGGCGGGCAAGACGAGTGCCTGTCGCGAGTTGGTGGAGCTGCTGCCAGGCAGCATGCTGTTCGACCCCGAGCTGGTGGGCTTCGGGCTGCGCGCGATGCTGCCGGCCGACCGGATGGCGGCGGTGTCGGACTTCCAGGACCTGCCGGCCTGGCGGAGGCTGGTGCCCGAGACGGCGGCGGCGCTGCTCGGTGAGGTCCCCGGGCCGCTGGTGGTCCCGATGACCCTGCTGAGGGAGGACTACCGGGACGAGATCTTCGGGTCGCTGGCCTCCAGCGGCATCGCCGTGCACCACCTCGTCCTGGACCCTGAAGAAACGATCCTGCGTGAGCGCATTGTCCAACGGGAGGAGATCCCAGAGGACCCGGAGCGCAGCGAACGGATCCGCCAGTGGTGCCTGGAGCATCTGCCGCGCTACCGCGCCGCGCGCCGCTGGCTGCGCCGGGACGCCCGGCTCGTCGACACCGCCGGCCTCACCCCGCGCGAGACCGCCGTCCGGCTCGCCCAGCTGGTGCGCGACGGCTCGGCCCGCTGTCCGATCGTGCAGAGCCCCGACCCGACCGGGGACACCGTGGCCTCCGCCGTCCTGTTCTTCGACGAGCAGGACCGGGTGCTGCTCGTCGACCCGGTCTACAAGCCGGACTGGGAGTTCCCCGGAGGCGTCGTCGAACGCGGCGAGGCACCGACCGACGCCGCGCTGCGGGAGACCGCCGAGGAGCTCGGCCTGCGGCTCGACCCGGCCGTGCTGCGGCTGCTCGCGGTCGACTGGGAGCCGCGCACCGGACCGCGCCGGGGCGGGCTGCGCCTGGTCTACGACGGCGGGCTGCTGGACGCCGCCGCCCGGCAGGGGCTGATGCTCCAGCAGGAGGAGCTGCGCGGCTGGCGGTTCGTCAGCCTGGACGAGGCCGCCGGCCTGCTGCCCCCGGGCCGCCACCGGCGGCTGGCGGCGGCGCTGGAGGCGCGCCGCTGCGGGGAGCTGCGGTACCTGGAGGCCGGGAGCCGGGTGGCGGAGGGGCTGGCGTCCACCGCCGAGGCGGCCTGAGCACGCTCCGGGCGCGTCCCGGGGAGGCGGCGGTTCCCGTGAGGGCTCCCGCGGGAACCGGCGCGCGGTCCCGTCGGTGTCGAGGGGCTCCCCGCGGCGGTCCGTGCCGCGGTCTCCCCGTGGCAGGGGCGGCCGGGGCCGGGCGGCGGCAGGATGGGGGCATGCCGTTCACACCGAGTCACCCGGCCGCCGTGCTGCCCCTGCTGCGCCTGGCCGGGGAGCGCGGGCCCCTGGTCGGGTCGGCGCTGGTCGCCGGCTCACTGGCGCCCGACGTGCCGTTCTTCGCCGAGTCGCTGCTGCCCGGGGTGTACCGGTACGGCGGGCCGACCCACCGCTGGTGGGCGGTGCCGACGGTGGACGTGCTGCTCGCGGGCGCACTGGTGGCGGGCTGGCACGGGCTGGTGCGCGGACCGCTGGTCGCGCTGCTCCCGGACCGCTGGGCGGGCGCGGCCGAGGCGCTGACGGTCCGCCGGGCCGGGCACGGGCGCCCGTCGGGCGCGGACCTCGGGTGGTTCGCCTTCTCGGCGGCGCTCGGCGCGGCGAGCCACGTGGGCTGGGACGGCTTCACCCACCGGGGGCGGTTCGGGTCCCGTCTGGTGCCGGCCCTGGAGCGGCCGGTGGCCGGCGGTCCGCCGCTCCACGAGGTGCTGCAGTACGGCACCTCGGTGCCCGGCCTGGCGGCGGTGGCGGGGTACGCGGTGCGCGCGGCCCGGGCGGTGGAGCCGGTCCGTCCGGCGGTCGAGCTGTCGGACCGGGCCCGGCGCGCGGGTGCGGCGGTGCTGGGCGCGGCCACGGTGGCCGGGGTGGTGCACCGGCTCGTGCCGCTGCGGCGCGGCCCGCTCGCGGAGCTGTGCTTCGGTGCGGGGGCCGGTCTCGTGACCGGAGCGGCCGGGTGGGCGCTGTCCCGGAGGGCGGTGGCGCTGCGCGGTGCTCCGGCCGGGGCCGGCGGACGGACCGGTGCGGGCGGCGCGGCCGTTCCACGGGCGGCGCGGGGGTAGCGGCCGGCGGCGCGTGGGTGGGCGCGGGTGGTTCGGGGCTCGGACCGGGGGCGTGCCGGTACCGCTCCGCGCGGGCGCACGGCAGCGCGGTCCGGGCACGGACGACCGGGCCGCGCCGTCACGGTGGACGGCGCGGCCAGGTGCGGCCGGTGAGGCCGGTGCCTCCGGGGCCGCAGGAGCGGGGAGGGGCACACGGGCCGGGAGGGCCCGCGGGGTCGGACGGCGAGGGGTCGGGGTCAGCCGGGGCCGGTCGGGGTCAGCCGGTGCGCAGCTCGGCGTAGCGGCGCAGGAAGAGCGCCTCGGTGAGGGCCATCCGCTCCAGCTCCAGCGGGTCGACGCTCTCGTTGACGGCGTGGATCTGGGTGGTCGGCTCCTCGACGCCGATCAGGATGATCTCGGCCTCCGGGTAGAGGGTGCGCAGCGTGCTGCAGAGCGGGATCGAGCCGCCCTCGCCGGAGGCCACCATCGGGGTGCCGAAGGCCTCGGCCATCGCCGCGCCCATCGCCTCGTACGCCGGACCGGAGATGTCGGCGCTGAACGCGGAGCCGTTGCCCTGGCGCTCGACGGTGACCCGTGCGCCGAACGGCACCCGGGCCTCGATGTGGGCGACCAGCAGCTCCTGGGCGGCCGCGGTGTCCATGCCCGGCGGCACCCGCAGGCTGACCGAGGCCTTGGCGGAGGCCTGGACGGAGGAGGTGGCGCCGATCACCGGCGGGGCGTCGATGCCGAGGACGGTGACCGAGGGACGGGCCCAGAGCCGGTCGGCGACGGTGCCGGTGCCGGTGAGCGCGACGCCGTCGAGCACCTTGGCGTCGGCGCGGAACTGCTCGTCGGGGTACTGCACGCCGGCCCAGCTCTGGTCCGCGGTCAGACCGGCCACCGCGACGTCGCCGTGCTCGTCGTGCAGCGAGGCGAGCACCTTGACCAGGGCCTGCAACGCGTCCGGGGCGGCGCCGCCGAACGCGCCGGAGTGCAGGTTGCCCGCCAGGGTGCGGACCGAGACGTCGACCACGGTCATGCCGCGCAGCGAGGCGGTGACGGTGGGCAGGCCGGGGGCGAAGTTGCCGGTGTCCCCGATCACGATGGCGTCGGCGGCGAGCAGTTCGGGGTGGGCCTCGGCGTAGCGCTCCAGGCCGCCGGTGCCCTGCTCCTCCGAACCCTCGACGACGATCTTCAGGCCGACCGGGTAGCCGCCGTCCGCCTGCCGCAGCGCCCGAAGGGCCGTCAGGTGCATGAGGATGTTGCCCTTGCAGTCGGCGGCGCCGCGCCCGTACCAGCGGCCGTCGCGCTCGGTGAGCTCGAACGCGGGGCTGAGCCAGGCGTCCTCGTCGAGCGGGGGCTGGACGTCGTAGTGCGAGTAGAGCAGCACGGTCGGGGCGCCGGCCGGGCCGGGGAGCTCCCCGTAGACGGACCGGGTGCCGTCGGGGGTGTCCAGCAGCCGGATGTTCGTCAGGCCCTCGGCGGCGAAGGCGTCGGCGACCCACCGGGCGGCCTTCTCGCACTCCTCGGCCGGGAACTGGCGCGGGTCGGCGACCGAGGGGAAGGCGACCAGTTCGGCGAGGTCGGTGCGGGCGCGGTCCATGAGGGACCGGACGGCGTCGGCCAGGGGCTGCTTCGGCATCGGGTGCTCCGGAGTACGGCCGGCCCGTCCGGGGGGTGGTCCGGGCGAACGGCGTTGACGGGGGGTAACGCCGATCATAGGCGGCCCCGGCCGGCGGTCCCCGGGCGAGCGGGCCGCCGGCGCCCCGTCCGGTCCGGCCGGTCCGCCCCCCGTCGGGGCGGCACGGCCCGGTCGCCGCGCGTCCGGGGCGGGTGCGGCCGACGGCGGCGGGACCGGCCGCATAGGATTGTTGCCCGTGACTGACTCCGGAAGCCCCGATTCTCGTAGCCCGCTCGACGCCGAGGCCGACGGGCCGGACCGGCCGGACCCGCTGGACGGCGTCTGGGACGTCGTCGTGGTCGGCGCCGGACCCGCCGGTTCCTCCGCCGCGCACGCCGCCGCCGCGCAGGGCCGGCGCGTGCTGCTGCTCGACAAGGCCGAGCACCCCCGGTACAAGACCTGCGGAGGGGGCATCATCGGCCCCTCCCGGGACAGCCTGCCGCCGGACTTCCGGCTGCCGCTCCAGGACCGGGTGCACGCCGTCACCTTCGCCTACCGCGGGCGGTTCACCCGGACCCGGCGTTCGCCGCGGATGCTGTTCGGGCTGGTCAACCGGGACGAGTTCGACCTGCGGCTGGTCCAGGCGGCCAAGCAGGCCGGTGCGGTGCTGGTCACCGGAGTGACCGTCACCGGGGTGGAGCAGCGCGGCGGCGAGCACCGGACGGCGCTGGTCACCGCGGCCGACGGGCGCACCTTCGAGGCGCGCGCGGTGGTCGGCGCGGACGGCAGCGCGAGCCGGATCGGCCGGCACGTCGGCGTCTCGTTCGACCAGATCGACCTCGGTCTGGAGGCGGAGATCCCCGTCCCGGCGGACGTCGCGGCCGACTGGGCGGGCCGGATCCACCTCGACTGGGGTCCGCTGCCCGGCAGTTACGGCTGGGTGTTCCCGAAGACCGACTCCGGCAGCCTCACCGTCGGGGTGATCTCGGCGCGCGGCGACGGCGAGCGCACCAAGCAGTACCTGGCCGACTACATCCGGCGGCTGGGGCTCTCCGGCTTCCCGGCGAGCGTCGAGTCCGGGCACCTGACCCGTTGCCGGGCCGAGGACTCGCCGCTGTCGCGCGGCCGGGTCCTGGTGGCCGGCGACGCGGCCGGGCTGCTGGAGCCGTGGACCCGCGAGGGCATCTCGTACGCGCTGCGCTCGGGCCGGCTGGCCGGGGAGTGGGCGGTCAAGGTGGCCGAGGCGGGCACCGCCACGGACGTGCGGCGCGAGGCGCTGAACTACGCCTTCGCGATCAAGGCGGGCCTGGGGGTGGAGATGCGGGCCGGCAAGCAGATGCTGAACGCCTTCGAGCGGAGGCCGTACCTGTTCCACGCGGCGGTGTGCCTGGTCGACCCGGCGTGGCGGGCGTTCGCCCGGACCACCCAGGGGCACACCACCTTCGCCCAGGTGCTCCGTCAGTACCGTTCGGCCCGCCGTCTGGCGGCGCTCGCCTCGCGCTGAGCCGCCGCGCGGTCCCCGGACGGCACGAAGCCGGGTGGAAGTGGTCACCACCACTTCCACCCGGCGTGCGCGGGGTGCGGAGGTTACCTGAGGCCGCCGTCGACCGCGTTGATCAGGGTGCCGCCCGGGGTGTCACCGGTCATGTCCCAGATCATCGCGCCCAGCAGGCCCTTCGACTTGAGCCAGGCGGTCTTCTTGTTGATCGACCAGGCGTCGTCGAAGGTCCACCACTGTCCGCCCGCTCCGGTGTAGCCGTAGGTCGCCACGGACTGTTCGTCGTGGTAGACGGAGAGGTTGGGGAAGGTGGTGAGCAGGTTGTTGTACCCGCGGGTGCCGGCCTCCTCGGCGAACTGGCCGGGCGCGGCGCCGGTCGCGCTCTGCCACTCGCCCTTGACGCCGCCGTCCGCGACGCCCTGCCAGCCGCGGCCGTAGAAGGCCAGGCCGATGGTGAGCTTGCGCGGGTTGACCCCGGCGTCCAGGTAGGGCTTGACGGCCCCCTCGACGCTGAAGTGCGTGGTGTAGGGGTCCTGGGCGTCCACGTAGAGGTTGCCCTGGTGGCCGGCGCGGTTGGGCTCCCACGAGTTGTCGCTGCCGGCGCCGTGGAAGTCGTAGCCCTGGATGTTGGCGATGTCCAGGTAGTTGAAGATCTTCGAGAGGTCCCAGCCCTGGTTGATCTTGACCGGGTCGGCCGGGGTGAAGGCGGTCAGCAGCTTGTGCGAGCCGCCGAGCGCGTCGAGCTGCTTGCGGAACTCGGCCAGCAGCGCGGTCAGGTTGTCCTTGTCGTTGGCGCTGTAGTGGTTGCCGGCGTGGCCGTCGGGCGAGCCGGGCCACTCCCAGTCGATGTCGATGCCGTCGAAGATGCCGGCCGCGACGCCGTCGCCGCCCGCGCCGTTGTAGGCGGGGAGGTTGCCCTTGATCCAGATGTCGAGGCAGGACTTGACGAACTTCTGCCGGGACGCGTCGGTGGCCGCCGCGTCGGAGAAGTACTTGGAGTAGGTCCAGCCGCCGAGCGAGGCGACCACCTTCAGGTGCGGGTACTTGGCCTTGAGCTTCTTCAGCTGGTTGAAGTTGCCGCGCAGCTTGCCCCAGCCGTCGTCGGCGACGCCGTCGACCGACTGGGCGGCGCTCATCGGGCGCGCGTAGTCGGCGTCGGCGTCACCCGAGCCGGTGCCCTGGTCGGGGTCCTGCGGGTTGGACGTGGTGCCCTTGGTGACGCCCGCCATGCAGGTGAGGTTGACCGGGTCGATGTTCTCGAACGCGTAGTTGATGACGTCGAGCTTGGCGGCGCTGCCCGAGGTGTCGAGGTTCTTCACGAAGTACTGGCGGCCGTAGATGCCCCACTGGGTGAAGTAGCCGACCCGGGCGTACTTGCCGGTGCCGACCAGGTCGGAGGTGGTGACCTTCAGCGCGGCGGACGCGGGCGAGGCGTTGTCGGCGCCGTCGCGGGCCTTGACGGTGAAGGTGTACGAGGTCGACGGGGAGAGGCTGCCGACGGCCGCGGTCAGCGTGGAGCCGGTGACCGTGCGGACCAGCGTGCCGTCCTGGTAGACGTCGTACGCGGCGACCTTCAGGTTGTCGGTGGCGGCGTTCCAGGCGAGCGTCACGTCGCTCGAACCCACCGCGGTGGTCCGCAGGTTGGTGGGTGCGGTGGGCGGCGTCGGGTCGGTGGACGGGTCGAAGGTGGAGGCGGTGACCGGCGCGCTCGCGGGACCGAGGTTGCCGCGGGTGTCCTTGGCCCGGACGGTCAGCGTGTAGCTGGTCGCCGGGGTCAGCCCGGAGACCACCGTGTCGGTGGTGGTGCTGGTGCCGACCACGGCGGTGCCGTTCAGCACCTCGTAGGAGGCGACCGGGAAGTCGCCGCCGGTCGCGGCCGGCCAGCGCAGCGCCAGGGTGTGCGCGGTCGAGTCGGTCACCGTCGGGGTGCCCGGGGCGGACGGCAGGACGTCCGAACTGCCGTCGCACTTGTCGCCGTTGATCCGGCAGCCGGTCGGCGCGGCGATCGGGCCGTTGGCGACGAACCAGAAGCTGTACGGCTCGGTGGTCCGGCCCGCGGGGACGTTGGCGTTGTAGAACGCGGCGACGGCGGTCACGTGGCGGCCGTTGACGGTCGCGGTGCCGTTGTAGCTGTTCTGGATGGTCACGCCGGCCGGGAGGTCGAACTCCAGGGTCCAGCCGTTGACGGCGGTGGTGTTGTCGTTGCGGACGATGTAGGTGCCCTTCCACCAGGAACCGCTGTTCTCGCTGGTGAAGGCGGCGGTGAGCTTCCCGGCCGCGTTGGCGGGCGTGGCCGTCGCGGTGATCGCGGCCAGCGGGAGGAGGAGGACGGAGAGCAGCGCGACGAGCCTGTGGCGGCCTCGGCGCGCGCGGGATCGAACGGACATGGTTCTCCCTGCGACTGTGGGGGTTGGACAGGGTGACGCAGAACCGTACGTGGGGTGGTGCGGGGTGTGACATGCCCGCGCCGTGGGGAGACGGGGGCATGGGCACTGTAGGAGGTACAGACCAATGCGTCAACAGGTCTGTACCATTGGTGAGTTGACAAGATCGTGCGGGCCGGGGCGCGCCCGGTCCCGGGCGGCGCGCCCCGGCCCGGTGGCCGTCCCTCCGCTACTCCGGCACCACCGCCAGGGCCTCGATCTCCATCAGCACCTCCGGCAGGAACAGCGCCGAGACCTGCACCGCCGAACTCGCGGGCAGCGGCAGGCTCCCGATCGCCTCGTTCCTCGCCTCGCGGACGGCGGGCAGGTGGCCGATGTCGGTGACGAAGTACGTCAGCTTCACGACGTGCGAGAAGTCCGCCCCGGCCGCCGCCAGGCAGCGCCGCAGGTTCTCGAACACCTGCCGCGCCTGCGCCTTCGGATCCCCCTCCCCGACCAGCCGCCGCTCCTCGTCGAACGCCACCTGCCCCGACACCGCCACCAGCCGCCCCGCCGCCGAGACGACCTGGGTGTACCCCGTCCCCGGCGCGACCCCGGGCGGCTCCGCGATATGGGTGAGGTGAGGGGTGTTCCGCTGCGATTCCATGGTCATGCGCCCATCGTGACGGCCGGCGCCCCGCCGTTCCAGGGGTTTACGGAGGGTGCTGTGGTCCCGCGCCTTCGGTGACGGGAACGGTCGGCAGGGAAGGAGAGCACTTCGTGAGTACCGCGCCTCGACTCCCCGGTGACCACAGCTCGGTGAGCGACCCCGAGCGGGCACCGAAGTACGCGGTCCAGCACGTCGCGGGCGACCGCGCCGAGATCATCGAGGGAGCCATCACTCCGATGTCCCCGTCCTGGGCGCACGAGAGCGCCGCCGACATCGTCCGTCGGCAGCTGACCCCCCGGCTGGAGGAGCTCGGGCCGGTCTCCGGCTCCGGCAACCTCGACCTTCCCGGTTCGGAGAACTGGTACGTCCCCGATCCGGTGGTCGTGCCGGCCGACCTGGCGGCCAAGACCGAGGGAGCGCTCCTCCCGGACCGGACCCTGCTGGTGATGGCGGTCGGCTCGCCCTCGAACGCGGAACCGACCGTACGGTCAAGCGCCGCCGCTACGGCCGGTACGGCGCACCGCTCTACCTGTTGGTCGACCGCCGGAACCGGACCTGCACGCCGTTCGGTGAGCCCACGCGGCTCGGCTACGCGGTCGAGGAGGGCCCGCACCCGTTCGGAACGGCGGTGTCACCGCCGGAACCGTTCGGCCTCGGCCTCGACCCTCGCGGCTCCGACCCCGGGGCGGGGCCGGCGCGGTCGGTGCGCGGGGGCGGAGGGGGCCGAGGGGGCTGGTCCGGGGGTGGGTGGGCGTGTCAGAGTCGTGCGGGCGCCGCGGCTCACCGGCGGTGGCGTCCGTTCCGACCCACCCTCAGCCGGAAAGCAGGCCCGCACCGATGACCAGCGAAGCGCCCCTCGTCCGCGTCACCACCGAGGACGCCGTCACCACCCTGACGCTCGACTCGCCGCACAACCGCAACGCGCTCTCCGCCCGGCTGATGGCCGAGCTGACCGCCGGGCTCGCCGGGGCGGCGGCCGACCCCCTGGTGCGGGTGGTGGTGCTGACGCACGCGGGCCGGGTGTTCTGCGCCGGGGCGGACCTTTCGGAGGCGACCGGCGCCGACCCGGCCGTCGCGCCGCGCGGGCTGGTCGCACTGCAGCGGGCGATCGTGGACTGCGCCAAGCCGGTGATCGCCGTGATCGACGGGCACGTGCGGGCCGGTGGGCTCGGGCTGGTCGGCGCCGCCGACCTGGCCGTCGCCGGTCCGGCCGCCACCTTCGCCTTCACCGAGGTCCGGCTCGGCCTCGCGCCGGCCGTCATCTCGCTGCCGCTGCGCCCCAAGCTCGACCCCCGCGCGGCCTCCCGCTACTACCTGACCGGGGAGGTCTTCGACGCCGCCGAGGCCGCCCGGATCGGTCTGGTCACGCAGGCCGCCGACTCGCCGGAGGCCGCCGCGGTCGTGCTCAAGGGCCTGCTGGACGCCCTGCGGCTGGGTTCGCCGCAGGGCCTCGAACAGTCCAAGCGGCTCGCCAACGCCGAGGTGGTGCGCTCCTTCGAGCGGGACGCCGAAGGGCTGGTCGAGCTGTCGGCGCGGCTGTTCGGGTCGGAGGAGGCACAGGAGGGCATGCGGTCGTTCCTGGAGAAGCGCCCGGCGCGCTGGGTGCGCTGAGGCCCCCGCCCGCCGGGCGCGCCCGGGGCGTCAGCGGATGGTCGCGGCCTCCCGCCACAGCTCCAGCAGGGAGTCGTCCCCGGTGGTGGTCACCTGCCCGGCGCCGGTCGGCAGGCGGTTCCAGAGCAGCAGGTAGAGGTCGTGGGCCGGGCCGGTGATCGTCAGGTCGGCCGGCTTCTCGGCGGGTTCGACGGCGAGCGGCTCCCGGCTGATGGTCAGCAGCCAGCGGCCGGGGCCGTCGCTCGCGCGGACCTGCACGGTGCGGGGCCGCTCGCTGCGGACCCCGGAGCGGCCCCGGGTGAGGAAGCCGCTCAGCAGCTCGTCGACCCCGTCCTGGGCGAACTCCGGGTCGGTGCGCGGTCCCTCGGTGCCCGCCGCGGAGTCGGCGTCGACGCGGTGCACGGCGGTCTCGTGCGCCTGGCGGCGGGTCCAGAAGGCGAGCGGGCTCCGTGCCGGCAGGAAGGTCCAGCAGTCCAGGTCGGCCGGAGCGGCGGTGAGCGTGTCGAGCAGCGCCGCGTGGCCGGCGCGGAACCAGTCGACCAGCTCGGCGTCGCCGGGCTGCGGCTCCCCGACGGCGCGCTCGCCCTCGGCGTCCAGCGGGGCCGGGAGCCGGTCCCCGACGATGGCCGTCACCCAGCGGTGCACCCGGCCGGTGTGCAGCACGAGGTCGCGCAGCCGCCACTCCGGGCAGGTCGGGACGGGGGCGGCGGGGTCGGTGCGGGCGGCGGCGTCGGCGAGCAGGGCGCCCTCGCGGCGCAGGGCGTCGAGGTGTGCGGTGATCTCCATGACGGGGAGTCTGGCAGCACCGGTGGGAGCGGGGGCACGGCACCCCGGAACGGTCGGCGGGAGGACGGGCGGGAGGACGGGCGGAGGGGTCGGCGGGACGGCTGCCGGGCCGGTGCCGGGCGGCCCGCGGTGCTCCGGGTGCGGACGGTGCCGGGCAGCCGTGTGACCTTGGCCGCCTCGCCGCCGGGCCGACCGTACGGACCGGTAACGTGAGCGCATGTCGATCACGCGTTCCCTGTTCAGCACCGCCCGGGCGGGCGGTCGGCGCGCCGCGGGCCGGCTCGTCCACCGGGGCTGGCACTGGGTGCAGCGGGCCGGCGCGGTGTCCAGCGACAACCCCGGGCCGTACCGGTTCCGCGAGCTGGGCGCGGGGACGAAGCTGACCTTCCCGCTCGGCGCGGTGTTCAACGAGCAGTGGATCACCATCGGTCCGTTCTCGATCATCGGCGAGCGGGTGACCATCAGCGCGGGTTTCCTGCCCGGCCTGGACCTCGGGCCCGAGCCGATCGTGCGGATCGGCGGCGGCTGCGTGATCGGCCGCGACAGCCACATCGTCGGCCACCAGTCGATCGTGCTCGGCGACGACGTGTGGACCGGCCCCGGCGTCTACATATCCGACCAGGCGCACGAGTACCGCGCCACCGACCTGCCGATCGGCAAGCAGTGGCCGCGCAACGAGCCGGTGGAGATCGGCTCGGGCAGCTGGATCGGCACCGGGGCGGTGATCCTGCCCGGGGCCCGGCTGGGCCGCAACGTGGTCGTCGCGGCCGGTTCGGTGGTGCGCGGCGAGGTGCCGGACCACACGGTCGTCGCGGGCGCCCCGGCGAAGGCGGTGCGCCGGTGGACGGCGGAGGACGGCTGGCAGCCGCCGTTCCGCAGCGAGCCGCCGCGGCCGCTGACGGACGACGTGACCGTCGCGCAGCTGCGGGCGCTGGCCGGCTGGGACCTGCGGCTGCCGGGAGAGACGGGCGGACCGGGCGCCTGAGCGGTCCGCCCGCTCCGTGGACCGGGCGGACCGCTCAGGCGTGGTGCGGGTCGGACCGCGCCGGGACGGTCGTCGGACCCGCCGTCGCCCCGACGCTCAGGCGCGGACGGTGAGGACGGCGGTGACGCCGTCGGGGTGCAGCTCGTGGACGCCCGGGGCGGTGAGCAGGGCCGCGTCGTAGCGGTCGAGCGGAGTGCCGTCCAGGGCCGCGCCGCCGGACAGGCAGACCAGCAGGACGGTGGCCCCGGCCGGTACCACGACCGGGCGGGGCAGCTCGGCGAGGACGAGGTCGGCGGTGGCGAGGCCGCGCCGGGTCATCACGTTGAAGTCGACGAGGGGGCCACCGAGCAGCCGGCAGTCGGTGGCCGCGTCGCCGGAGAAGGCGAACGGGCGCAGCGGCACGTCGACGACGTGCTCGGTGCCGTCGACGGTGAGCGCCATGCCCGGGCCCTCGACCAGGGTGATCACCCGGTCGACGCCGGGGAACGCGGAGAACGGCCCGGCGGCGGCGACGTCGGCGAGGCTGACCCGCCACCGGAAGTCGTCCAGTCCGGCGCCCGCGGGCCGGCCGGCGATCTCGCGCGTCACCCCGCCGCCGTTCCGCCAGGCCGTGGCCGGCCGGTCGGCGGCGCGGAGGAACCGGACCGGTGCCGTGCTGTTCGTCATGGCGCGATCCTCGCACGGCGGGTGGGGCGGTGGGAGGGGGCGGGGGAGGGGAGCCTCCCGGCCGGGACCGGGCCGGTGCCGGCCCCGCGCGGTGCGGGGCCGGTGGGGCGGGGAGCCGGCCCGCCCTCACCGTCCGGCGGCCGGGCGGGGCGCCCGGGATCACCCGGCGGCCCGGCCCGGTCGGGGAGGTCGTCGGCACGGCGCCCGGCGGCGGTGCTGAGCGCGAGGGCGACGAGCTCGGCGGCGGTGAGGGCCGCCAGGTCCGGCGTGCGCGCCGGTGCGGATGGTCGCATGCACCGGACGGTAGGCGCCGGTCCTTGTCCGTCGCTTGACCGCGGCTTGCCGGAGGGTCCGCGTCCGGTGAACGCCACCGCCCGGCCGCGGGCCCCGGAACAGGCGGCCCCGGAACGGGCGGGCCTCAGCGCCGGCGGGCGGCCAGGGGGAGGAGGGCGGCGACGGCCGCGGCGGCGGCCACCGTGGTCAGGGCGAGCGGCAGGCCGGTGGCGTCGGCCAGGAAGCCGATCACCGGCGGTCCGATCAGCATCCCGCCGTACCCGAGCGTCGAGGCGAACGCGACGGCCTGCGGGCCGCCGAGGGCGCCGGCCCGGGCGATGGCGAGCGGGAAGATGTTGGCGAGCCCGAGCCCGACCAGGACGAACCCGGCCAGGGCGAGCGGCAGCAGCGGTGCCAGCGCCGCCAGGAGCATCCCGGCCGCCGCGGTGAGCCCGCCGAGGACCATCACCCGGTGCGGGCCGAGGCGGACGGACAGCCAGGTGCCGCCGATCCGCCCGGTGGTCATGGCGAGCGCGTAGGCCGCGTAGCCGACGGCGGCCACCCGCGCGCTCGCGTGGACGTCGTCGGTGAGGTGCAGGGTGGTCCAGTCGGCGACGGCGCCCTCGCCGTACGCGGTGCAGAGCGCGGTGAGGCCGAGCAGGACGACGAGCACCCGCCCGGGGGAGGCGGTGGGGGACGCGCTGGGGGACGGGGCGGCGGGGGTGGAGGCGGGCGGACGCGCCGCCGGACCGCGGAGCAGCGCGACGCCTGCCAGCGCGGTGACCACGAGCCCGGCGAGCCCGGCCAGGGCGAGCCACTGCGCGGCGGTGAGCGGACCGGCCAGCAGGCCGCCGACGCCCGCGCCGAGCAGGCCACCGAGGCTGTACCCGGCGTGGAAGCTCGGCATGACCGGGCGGCCGACCTCGTCCACGATCTCGACGGCGGCGCTGTTCATGGCGACGTTGGCCCCGCCGTAGCCGGCGCCGAAGAGGAACAGGACGCCGCCGAGCGCCGCCACCGAGTGGGTGTGCGCGGGCAGCGGTACGGACAGCGCGAGCAGGGCCAGCGAGGCGACGGTGACCGGCCGGGAGCCGTACCGCAGGCAGAGCCGGCCGACCACCGGCATGGTGGCGACGGCGCCGGCCGAGACGCAGAGCAGCGCCAGTCCGAGCGCGCTGTGCGAGGCGCTGACCTGGCTGCGGATGTCGGGGATGCGGACGACCCAGGCGGCGAACAGGAGGCCGTCGACCGCGAAGAAGGCGGTGAGGGCGAGCCGCGCGGTGCCCCAGGAGGCCAGGACTCCGCCCCGGAGGGCAGAGGTGGTGGCGGGGAGGGTGGGGAATTGTGCGGAGGTGCTGCCAGACTGGGAGGATCGCCGGTCGTCGGGAGTGTGGGGACGGATTTTGTTTCGGAGCGGCACAAAGTAACAATAGGGGCGTGCAGCTCTCACCTTCAAGTTCGAAGCCCGGAACCGGGGCCGACCCCGACGCGCAGCGCGACGCCCATCGCCGCGCGGCCCCCGACCGAGGCCGGACGCTGCTCGGCCCCGCGCTCCAGCTGATCCACACCGGACGGGCCCCGACCCGCTCGGCGCTCACCCGGGCGCTCGACGTCACCCGGGCCACCGCCGGGGCCGTCACGGCCGAACTGGAGGCGCTCGGCCTCATCACGGTCGACTCCCGCCCGGCCGGCGGCGGCCGGGGCCGCCCCTCGCACCGGCTCGCCATCGACCCCGCCGGCCCGGTGGTGGTCGCCGGGCAGATCCACGCCGACGGCCTGAGCGTCACCCTCGCCGGCCTCGGCGGTCTGCTCGACCCGCCGGTCCACCTGCCGCTGCCCGCCGCCACCGACCCGGTACGGATGCTGCGCGCGGTCGCCCAGGCGGGCGCCGAACTGGCCCGCGCCACCGAACGGCGCTGTCTCGGCGCGGCGCTCGCGCTGCCCAACCCGGTCACCGAGCCGGACGGCACGGCGCTCGCCGCGCTGCACTTCGCCTGGCCCAGCGGCACGCCGGTCGCGGACCTCTACGACGTCGAGGTGGGCCGCGCCGACCACGGTCCGCGGGCGCTGCACCCGCTGCCGACCGCGATCGCCAACGACGCCAATCTGGCCGCCCTCGCCGAGTACCTGCACGGCGCCGGCCGCGGCGCGCGGCACCTGCTGCTGGTCACCTCCGGCCACCGCGGGGTCGGCGGCGCGCTGGTCATCGACGGCCGGCTGCACACCGGCAGCGCCGGACTCGCCCTGGAGGTCGGCCACCTGACCGTCGACCCGCAGGGCCGCCCCTGTCAGTGCGGCAACCGGGGCTGCCTCAACTCGGAGACCGACCCGGACGCGCTGTTCGCCGCCGCCGGGCTGACGCCGGAGCCGGGCCGGCCGCTGCTCGACCAGGCGCGCGAGCTCTGCCGCGCCGCCGCGGGCGACGAGCGCGCCCGGGGCGCGGTGGAACACGTCATCGACCGGCTCGGCCTCGGTCTGGCGGGGGTCGCCAACATCCTCAACCCGGACCGGGTGGTGCTCAGCGGACTGCACCTGGACCTGCTGGAGGCCGCGCCGGAGCGGCTGCGCGCCGTCGTCGCCGAGCGCAGCCTGTGGGGGCGCAGCGGCCGGGTGCCGATCGTCGGTGCCGAGCTGGCGTACAGCGCGCTGGCCGGGGCGGCCGAGCTGGGCTGGCTGCCGTACCTGGCGGACCCGCAGTCGGTGCCCGCGGGATGAGCGGCGTCCCCGGGGCGGCAGGTGTCCCCGGGGCGCCGGATCTCCCCGTGGGGGGCTCCCGGGGCGGGAGGTGCGGGCCGGCGTCGATAAGCGGAGCCTGGAGTCTCGCCTAAAGTCACTTATCGTGACGCCCGTACACTCGTAGTGAGCAATCGGAGGGGGGCTTCCAAGGACTCGCACGAGGAGAGTGGCATGCGGACCGAACCGAGCGTCGAACCCACCGTCGACGTGGACCGTTCCGACCCGGAGTACCGGCGCTGGCTCAAGGAGGCGGTCCGCAAGGTCCAGGCGGACGCCAACCGCTCCGCCGACACCCACCTGCTGCGCTTCCCGCTCCCCGCCGAGTGGGGCATCGACCTCTACCTCAAGGACGAGTCCACCCACCCGACCGGCTCGCTCAAGCACCGGCTGGCCCGCTCGCTGTTCCTCTACGGGCTGTGCAACGGCTGGATCCGCCCCGGCAAGCCGGTCATCGAGGCGTCCAGCGGCTCCACGGCCGTCTCCGAGGCGTACTTCGCGCAGCTCGTCGGCGTGCCGTTCATCGCGGTGATGGCCAAGTCCACCAGCCAGGCCAAGATCGACCTGATCGAGTTCCACGGCGGCGAGTGCCACCTGGTGGACCGTCCGGACGAGGTGTACGAGGCCTCGGCCCTGCTCGCCGAGGAGACCGGCGGCCACTACATGGACCAGTTCACCTACGCCGAGCGGGCCACCGACTGGCGCGGCAACAACAACATCGCCGAGTCGGTCTTCGCCCAGCTGCGCCTGGAGCCGCACCCCGAGCCGGCCTGGATCGTGGCCACCGCCGGCACCGGCGGCACCTCGGCGACCATCGCCCGCTACGTCCACTACATGCAGTACGACACCCGGATCTGCGTCGCCGACCCGGAGAACTCCTGTTTCTTCGACGGCTGGGTCCGCGACGACCCGGACGCGGTCTGCGCGAGCGGCTCGCGGATCGAGGGGATCGGCCGGCCGCGGATGGAGCCGAGCTTCGTGGCCGGGGCGATCGACCGGATGATGCGGGTCCCGGACGCCGCCTCGATCGCCGCCGTCCGGGTGCTGGAGGGGGTGCTCGGCCGGAAGGCGGGCGGCTCCACCGGGACCGGCCTGTGGAGCGCGCTGCGGATCGTCGCCCAGATGCGGGCCGCGGGGGAGCACGGCAGCGTGGTCACCCTGATCTGCGACCCGGGCGACCGCTACCTCGACAAGTACTACTCGGACGACTGGCTGGCGGGCGAGCGGATCGACATCGCCCCCTACCGGGCCGGCCTTGAGTCCTTCCTGGCCGGTGGGGCCTGGACGGGCTGACCGGCCCGCTGCTCCCGCCGGCCGCGTCGCCCCGGTCGCCCCGGTGCCCCGCCGGCCGCGTCGCCCGGCGGGCCGGCGGTTCCTAGCCCGACCGCGGGGCCGGGAGGTCGGCGGGGACGAGCAGCTGGAGGTCCTCGGTGGACGGGTCGGGGAGGTGGGCGACGCGCACGGCGTGCCGTTCGACCATGGTCTCGAAGACCTGGCGGGCGGTGCGGCCGTTGCCGAAGGTGGGACCGCGCTCGATCGCGGCGAAGTGGTCGAGCAGCGCCCGTTCGGTGGCGTCGGCCAGCGCGTACTCGTGCTCGGCGCACTGGGCGCGGGCGATCTCCAGCAGCTCCCCGGCCGAGTAGTCGGGGAAGGTGATGGTCCGCGAGAAGCGGGACGAGACACCGGGGTTGGCGGTGAGGAAACGCTCCATCTCTGCGGTGTAGCCGGCCACGATGACCACCACCTCGTCC
Organism: Kitasatospora sp. NPDC056327; assembly: GCF_042261735.1. Lineage (NCBI taxonomy): Bacteria > Bacillati > Actinomycetota > Actinomycetes > Kitasatosporales > Streptomycetaceae > Kitasatospora > Kitasatospora sp. NPDC056327. The sequence goes on from NZ_JBHJRC010000113.1 coordinate 17,399, forward strand.
CGGTGGTCCTCCATCAGTTTCACCAGGGTGTCGATCGCCTCCCGGCCGAAGTCGCGGGCGCCGTCCTCCGGGGCGAGCGCGTACGCCTCGTCGATGAACAGCACCCCGCCGCGCGCCCGGTCGAAGGCGGCGGCGGTGCGGATCGCGGTCGAGCCGATGTGCTCGCCGACCAGGTCCACCCGGGCCACCTCGACCAGGTGGCCGCGCTGGAGCACGCCGAGCGAGGCCAGGATCTCGCCGTAGAGCCGGGCGACCGTCGTCTTGCCGGTGCCGGGTGCGCCGGTGAAGACCAGGTGGCGGCGGAGCGAGGGCGCCTTGAGCCCGGCCTGGCGGCGCCGCCGGCCGACCGAGATGAGGTCGATCAGCGTGCGGACCTCCTGCTTGACGGTGGCCAGGCCGACCAGTTCGTCGAGCTCGGCGAGCGCCTCGTCGGCCGGCCGGCAGTCCGGGATCGGGCCGATCACGGCGGGGGCGGGCGCGGCGGACGCCAGGGAGGCGGCACCGGCCGTCAGCTGGGTGCGCGGGGCGGGGAGGTCGGCGGCGGGGGCGGGCCCGGCCGACACGTCGTCCGAGGTGCAGCCCTCGACGACCGGTCCGGGTTCGGAGAACTCGAAGCCGGCCCGCTCGTTCTGCTCGGTCCGGCACCGGGTCAGCACCGTGCGGCAGCCGTCGATGATGTGGAAGCCGAAGCCCTTGCCGTGCGAGACCCGGCAGTCCTCGAAGGTGCCCCGGCCCTGGGCGGAGACGTAGACGCCGGCGTCCGAGCCGGCCCGGATCGTGCAGTCCCGCAGCACCGGGTCGGCGCCCTTGGTGACGATCACCCCGGTCGCCACGTCGGAGATCTCGCAGCCGGTCAGCAAGCCACCGCTGCCGTGGTCGCGGAACCACAGCCCGGTGCCCGCCTCCTGGACCCGGCAGCCGGTCAGGGTGACCGTCGCGCCGCCGCTGACCGACACCGCCGAGCTGCGGATCCGGCTGAACGAGCAGCCCTCGGCGACCGCGGCGGAGTCGCGGTCCAGGACGAACAGCGCGTCCGGCAGGTCGTGCAGCGCGCAGTCGGTGAGCGTGAGCCGGGCGCCGTCGCTGACCCAGAGCGCCGGGTACTCGCCGTTGGAGCCGTGGATCTGGCAGGACTCGGCGCTCGCCTCGGTGCCCTGGTCCCAGACCGAGAGCGCCCCGCGCCCGAAGTCCCGCACGGTGGAGTGGACGAGGCTGAGCCGGGCCCGGCCGCGCAGGTCGGCGGCGTTCTCCGGCAGGTCGTGCACCCGGCATCCGGTCAGCACCAGCTCGGCCTCGCTGTCCAGCGTCAGCCCGTTGCCGGTGACCCGGTGGATGGCGCAGTCGACCAGCCGGCCCCCGGCGTGGGCCTCGGCCTGCACCCCGCTGCCGCGGATCTCGTAGATCTCGCAGCCGGTCAGTTCGGCCGCGCTGCCCGGATCGGACAGCAGCACGCCCGCACCGGTGGCATGGTGCACCCGGCAGCGCTCCAGGGCGGCGGTCGCGCCCCCCAGCACCGCCAGTCCGGCCTGGCCGGCGGCGGCCACCTCGCAGTCCTCGAACGCGGCGGCGGTGCCGGCGCCGCGCAGCCGCAGCCCGAGCCCGTCCGGATTGGCGACCACGCAGCCCCGGAGGGCGGGCCGGGCGCCGTCCGTCACCTCGATCCCGGCCGCCGAGTGGCTCTCCACCCGGCAGCCGGCGAGCGAGGGCGTGGCGTCCTCCCCGGTGATCAGCACGGCCGGGGCGGACCGGTCGCTGCCCTCGATCACCAGGTCGCGCACGGTCGCCGCGGCCGTGACGGTGAGCGCGACCCCGCCGGGCGGGTCGATCCGCACGCTGCCGGGGCCCTCGGCCGTGACGAGCGTGACCGCCTTGTCGACGACGACGTTCTCCCGGAAGGTGCCCGGCCGCACGGTCACCGTGTCGCCCGGCTCCGCGGCCGCCAGGGCCTCCGCGAGCGTGTCGTACTCGCCGGCGCGGCGCCGCCAGCGGGATGCGCTGTCCTGGGTGACCCGGACCCTGTGCTCAGCCATGACGGTCTGTCGTCCCCACCTTCATCGAGCCGGCGATCTGCGGACCGGACGCACGCGGACGCGGCGCCGTCGGCGAGGCGCGCCCGGACGCGGCGCACCGGGGTGCGCGGGTCGTCCGCCCACCGTAGCGCGCCCGCGCGGGTGCTCCCGCCGCCCGGCGGCGGGCGGGACCGGCGGCCGTCGCGGGTTCACCACATGCTTCAACGAGCGCGCACACGTCCGGTTCCGGGACGCGGGTGCGGGCACGCGGGGTGACGGCGGCGGGAGCCCGCGGAGCGGTCAGAGGTTCCGGTCGGCCGGCCAGTGCGCGCCGTCCTCCAGCACCTCGACCCCGTCGCCGAGGCGCAGCGTCCCCAGGACGTCGCCCTCGACGCCCGCGGGCCGCTCGGGGATCAGGTTCTGCCCGAACGCGGCCTTCTTCAGCAGCCGGTGGTGCCGGGCCAGGGTGCGCAGCGGCTCCGGCCCGCGCCGCTCGCCGCTCTCCTGGTCGGTGGTGGTGACCACGCAGCGCCCGCAGGGCTTGACCACCCGGAAGGTCAGCTCGCCGATCCGGATCCGCCGCCAGCCGTCCTCCGCCCAGGGCTCGCTGCCGGAGACCACCACGCTGGGGCGGAACCGCTCCATCGGCAGCTGCTCCGCGACGTCCGGGTGCTCGGCGGCGATCAGCGCGTTGAGCTCGGCCAGCGAGCCGGTGGTGGTGAGCAGCAGGGGGAAGCCGTCGGCCATCGAGACGGTGTCGCCGGGGGCGGAGAAGTCCGGGTCGACGGGGCGGGCGCGCGGGTCGTCCAGGTGCACCAGCCGGTAGTCGCCGAGGTGCTCGGCCAGCCACAGCCGGGCCTCCTTGCCGGCCTCGGCGGCGGAGAAGCGGGTGCCCCAGACCTCGACGTCCGCGATCGGGTCCCCGGCCGCGACGGAGGGGGCGGGCACCTCGGTGCGGGCGCCGCCGGGGGCGGTGAGCACCAGGGCGCCGGCGGGGGTGAGCTCGGCACGGATCCGGCCGAGGGCGGTGTTCTCGCGCTGGCTGACGAACCGGCCGGTGGCATCGGTGAGCATCCAGCGCCGGTCACCGGCCAGGCCCCACGGCTCGACGCGGGCGCTCTCGGGGCTCAGACGGTACATGGACTTGACGGGGTAGACGTGGAGTCCGGTGAGCTGCATCCCCCCATCCTGCCAGCCGGGCCCCGGGCGGCGGCAGGCACGTCGGCGCGGGTGGCCGGGACCCGCCGGTGGCGGGGGCGGCGGCGCCGTTGCCCGGAGGGGCCGGGGAGTGCCCCGGCAGGCCGGGCCGGTGCCCGGACGCGCACGGACCGCCCGGAACGCCGGTCGGGCGGTCCGTGGATGACCCGTTTCTCCGTACGCCCGGCGGATGTGGGTGCGCCGGGTGGTGCTAGGTGGTGCGGGTGGGGGCCGGCGGGGCCGGCCCGGTGCGTCAGTAGCCCTGCGCCTGCGGCTGGTAGCCCTGCTGGAACTGGCCGGGCTCGCCGTACGGGCCGGGCCGCTGCGGCTGCATCGGGCGGACCGGGGCGACCGGGGAGACCGCCGGGCGCAGCTGGGCGCCGCCGAAGGACTGGTCGCCGGAGCCGCCGAAACCGCCGGGCTGACCGCCCTGGCCGGCGAAGCCCTGCGGGCCGCCGAAGGACTGCGGGCCGTGCTGGCCGCCCATCCCCTGCGGACCGCCCGGACCGCCGGCCGGCTGCGCACCGAAGGTCTGCGGGCCGCCGTGGCCGCCGACGAAGGTGTTCTGGCCGCCGAAGCTCTGGCCGCCGGACGGCTGGTACCCACCGGTGGCCGCCTGGGTGAAGCCCGGCGCCGGGGCCTGCGGGCGCTGGCCCGGCAGGTACGGCTGCGGACCGCCGTAACCGGGGACCGGCGGCTGGGGCGCGGCGGCGTAGGCGGGGGCGGGCTGCGCCGGGATGTACGCGGTGGCCGGGCCGGAGGACGGCGCGCTGCTCGGGCCGGGGCCCAGGGCGAGGCGGGCCGGCGGCAGGGCGGGGAGGTTGCCGCCGGGGCTGTCGTACCCGGTGCCGTAGCGGTTGTTCTCGTAGGACGGGCCGGACAGGCCGGATCCGTATCCCGACGACAGGGCCGGCGGCAGGGCGGCCGGCACGTTGATGGGCGCGATCTGCGGGACACCGCGCTCTGCGACGAGGCTGTCGTAGATGGGCGTGCCGGAGGAGAAAGACGGAGAGGGGTAGCCGACTCCGTCGTAGGAGCGGGGCGAGGTCATGGGGCATACGGTAAGCCCACAACGAGCCTGCTGAGGAGACTGGGAGGCGGAGCAGTTCGAGTGTTTACACAAGCTTCGCCCGAACAAAGGTTTCGAAAGTGGGAAGAACGGACATTCCGGCGATGAGTTCCGGCCACGGTCCGGAGTGTCCCGGGGGTCGAACGGCACCCGGACGCGGGGGGCGAAGCCCCGTGCGGTGACAGGCCGGTGGACGGTTCGGGGACCGTCGAAGAAACTTCTGCGGGCGGGGCGTGCGACGGCGCGTTCGAGCCCCCGCCGACGGCACGGCGGGGGCTCGTGAATGTTTCGGGGATAAGGTCCCCGTCAGAACAATCGCGGTGCTGGTCAGCGCGCCGGAGCGGCCTCCGGCGAGGCCTCCCCGGCGGGGCCGGCCTGGGTGGGGAAGCCCGGCCGGCCGGCCACCTCGGAGGTGCAGAACGAGCAACGCACCGCCGCGGCCGGGATGGTGCTCAGGCACTCGGGGCAGTCGGCCTTGGCCACCGGCGCCGGCTTGGCGCCCTCCAGCCGGGTCTGGAGCCGGCCGACCGGCACCACCACGACGAAGTAGATGACCGCGGCGACGAGCACGAAGCCGATCGCCGCGTTGACGAAGACGCCGTACGGGAACCGGGTGCCGGCCACCGTGAAGGTCTTCTGGGTGAAGTCGCCGACCGCGCCCGTCGCCACCCCGATCAGCGGGGTGAGGAACGCCGTCACGAACCCGGTGACCACGGCCGTGAAGGCCGCGCCGATCACGATGCCGACCGCGAGGTCGACGACGTTTCCACGCAGCAGGAAGCTGCGGAATCCCTTGAGCACCGGGAACTCCAAATCCGTACGGGGGAGGGTGGGCCGGAACCGCGGCCCCGGCCGGACATCCTGCCGACCGGGTGGCCCCGTGGTCCAACCGCGTTCACCCGATCCGGCTAACGGGGATCCGGCCCCGCGCCGGGTGCCCGGGCGGCGCGCGGGCGCTCCGCGTACGGGCCGACCGTGCGCGGGTGGACGGGGACGCGAGCGCGGGGGCGGCCGGCCGGCCCGGGCCGCCGGTCGTGCGGAACGCGCGCCCCGCCGGCCCGTCGCCCGGCCCCGTCCGCCCGGGCGCTTGCGGCCACGGTCCGGAGCGGAGTCCTGACCGGTGCTCGGCCCGGCGGTCCGCCGGAGGGTTCCGGCCGGTATTTTTGTCGGAGGGGGCGCACGGTGGCGCCGGCGAACGCCTGTCGGATCGTCAGGGGGCGTACCAAGGCTCGGAATGGGGCGCGTCGGCCCCTGAGGGGGCGTGCGACGGCCGCCGTTCGGTGCCATTTCGGGGTACCAGTGCTGACCTGCGGACCACCACCGGGTTGCGCGAAGGGGTCGTCCCTGGCCGGAGGCTGTGCCAAGGTCGTTCCCATGCCTGAAGCGACACCGGTCAGGACGGCCGGAACCCGCCCCCGCATCCTCCACCTCATCTCGGACCCGCGCCGCAGCGGTCCGCAGAACCTCGCCCGTGACCTCCACCACGAACTGCGCCGCCGGGGCCAGGCCTCCGCCCTGCGCGCCCTCGCCCCGCACCCCGACGCCCACCCGGACGCCCCCGAGACCCGGGCCACCGCCGTGCTCGGCCCCGGCCGGTTCCACCCCCGCACCCTCGCCGCCCTGCGCACCGCCGCGCGCACCGCCGACCTCGTGGTCGCCCACGGATCCGCCACCCTCTCCTCCTGCGCCCTCGCCCTCGCCGGCGCCCGCACCCCGTTCGTCTACGCCTCCGTCGGGGACCCCCGGCGCTGGACGGCCGGCCCGGTCCGCCGGCTGCGCACCGGCGTCATGATGCACCGCGCCGCCGCCGTCACCACGCTCGCCGACGAGGCCCGCGAACTGCTCGTCGAACGCTTCCGGCTGCCCGCCGGAACGGTGCACACCATCCCCAACGCCCGCTCCGCCGACCACTATCCGCCCGCCCGGGGCAAGGCCGAGCGGCGCGCCGCCCGGCAGTCGCTGGGCCTGCCGCCGGACGGCCTGCTGGTCGCCTGGATCGGTCCGATCGCCCAGGAGAAACGCCTCGACCTCGCCCTCGACGCCCTCGACCGGCTCCCCGACGTGCGGCTCGCCGTCGTCGGGGACGGCCCGCAACGAACAGCCCTGGAACGACATCCCGCCGCCGCCCGGACCCACTTCCTGGGCATCCTCGCCGACCCGACCCCGCTCTACCACGCCGCCGACGCCATCCTGCTCAGCAGTGACAGCGAGAGCGTTCCCGGCGTGGTGATCGAGGCGGCGCTGGCCGGCCTGCCGGCCGTCGCCACCGATGTCGGCTGGGTCAGCTCGGTGCTCCGGGACGGCACCACGGGAGCGCTGGTCGCCCCCGGCGACCCGCCCGCCCTCGCCGAGGCGCTGGCCAAGGTGCTGGCGGGCGACCGCACCGGCCTCGGCGCCGCCGCCCGCGCCCACGCCCTCGCCCACTGCGAGTTCGACGTGGTCGCCGACGCCTGGCAGCGGTTGTTCAGCGAGGTCTGCGAACGGGACGGACCGGGCGGTCCGGCCGGACGCGGCTGACGCGTCCCGGTGCGCCGGGCCGGGTGCGCT
>NZ_JBHJRC010000114.1:0-24134 GCF_042261735.1 Kitasatospora sp. NPDC056327
TGCGGCCCCCGGTCAGACGTTGACGCCGAAGTCCTGGGCGATGCCGCGCAGGCCGGAGGCGTAGCCCTGGCCGATCGCGCGGAACTTCCACTCGGCGCCGTTGCGGTACAGCTCGCCGAAGACCATCGCCGTCTCGGTGGAGGCGTCCTCGGTGAGGTCGTAGCGCGCCAGCTCCTTGTTGTCCGCCTGGTTCACCACGCGGATGAACGCGTTGCGGACCTGGCCGAAGTTCTGCGAACGGTTCTCGGCGTCGTAGATGGACACCGGGAAGACGATCTTCTGGACGTCGGCCGGCACGGTCGCCAGGTTGACCTTGATCGCCTCGTCGTCGCCCTCGCCCTCACCGGTGAGGTTGTCACCGGTGTGCTCGACCGAGCCGTCGGGGCTCTTCAGGTTGTTGAAGAAGACGAAGTTGCCGTCCGCGCCCACCTTGCCCTGGTCGTTGCAGAGCAGCGCGCTGGCGTCCAGGTCGAAATCCGTGCCCGTGGTGGTGCGGACGTCCCAGCCGAGGCCGACCAGTACGGCGGTCAGGCCGGGAGCCTCCTTGGTGAGCGAGACATTGCCGCCCTTGCTCAGGCTGACACCCACTTGTCCTCCAAGAATCGGGAGGCACTCTCCACGGTGCCCCTGCGGTGCGGTCCGAGGCTCCGGCGACGAACCGTGCCGGGCCTCTGACCAGCCAACGAGCCGATCGTAGTGCGGGGTTCCCGTCCGCGCCGGGGAACCGTACCGAAGCGGGCGGGGCGCGGCCCGCGGGCGGCTCAGAGCGCGCCGACGGCCGCCAGGTACTCCTGCTCGTCACGGGCGTCCGGCAGGCCGTTCACGACGCTCCAGCGGACCACGCCGGCCTTGTCGATCACGAAGGTGCCGCGGACGGCGCAGCCCTTCTCCTCGTCGAAGACGCCGTAGGCGCGGGAGACCTCGCCGTGCGGCCAGAAGTCCGAGAGCAGCGGGAACTCCAGGCCCTCCTGCTCGGCGAAGATCCGCTGGCTGAACGGCGAGTCGTTGGAGACGCCGAGCACCTGCACCTGGTCGTTCTGCAGACGCGGCAGTTCCTTCTGGATCGCGCAGACCTCGCCGGTGCAGACACCGGTGAACGCGAACGGGTAGAAGACCACGACGACGTTCTTCTCGCCGCGGAAGTCGGAGAGCCTCACCGGCTCGCCGTGCTGGTTCCTGAGCTCGAAGTCCGGAGCCTCGGTGCCGATCTCGATGGCCATGCGGGGGCCTTTCCCACTCGACGCGACTGGGCCGCGCGGGTGACGCGGCGAGCGCCATCCTCGCACTGGCCGGCACCGGCTGGGCCGGACGGGTGAGGGCTGCGCCGTCCGGGACCACCGCTTTCGCCCTGGGCGAACGGTTCGGCCGTCCGGGTCCGCCGGCCGCCGTCCGGAGGACCGCCGCCCGTCCTCCGCCCGTCCGCGGACCGACAGCAGGCCGACCTGGGCCGCGGTCCGGGGGCGGGCCGGGGCGCCTCCGGGGCCGCGGGGGCCGGCGGGCACCCCCGGGGCCCCAGGGCCTCCCGGGCGTCCCCGGGCGCCGCGGGGCGGCAGCAGGAGGCCGAACGCCGCGACGCCGGGGGCCGCAACCCCGGTGCCCTGGTCGCCGAGCCCCATGTCGCCGACGGCGCGGACGACCGGGTCTCGCCGCAGGAGGTGCAGCGGCTCCAGGGCGCGGTCGACGGCGTGCCGTCCACCGATCCCGCGCTGAACACCACGGTCGGCCGGGCCCCCCGGGTCGAACTGACCGGCGAGAGCGACCCGGCGCGCGCCGACGCGCAGGCGGCCGGGCTCAGGGAGGGCTCCGCCCGGATCCTCGCCGTGGGCCGGGACGACGCCGCCAGGCCGCTGGGCGAGGGCCGGATCCACCCGGACGTGCCGGAGGAGACCCTCACCGCCGCCGTCCCGGGCGGCGGCCCCGCGCGGGGCGGCGCCCCGGGGGCCGGCCGCGCGGCCGACGCCGGGCCGGGCGTCGGCCTCGTCGCCCAGCAGGAGCGCGGTCCGCAGATCCGGGCCGCGGCGGACCGGGGCCGGGCCCGGCTGGTTTCCGAGGAGGCCGCGCAGGCGCAGGGCGAGACCGAGGCCCGCCGGCGGAACCAGGCCGAGCTGGACGGGGCGGTGGCCGACAGCGCGCGGGCCCAGGCCGGCGAGCGGGGCGAGGCCGCCGAGCGGGTCGCGGCCGAGCGCGAGCAGTGGCGCACCGAGCAGGACGGCAGGATCTCCGCCGCGGACCGGGAGGCCGACGCCGAGCACCGGGACAGCCGCGGCCGGATCGACGGGAAGCGCACCGGGACCGACCAGGAGGTCCGGGACCGTCAGCAGGAGGACAACCGGAGGATCCAGGACCGGCGGAGGGAGGCCGAGGAGAAGGCGCAGCAGGAGAAGGACCGCAAGAAGGAGGAGTCCGAGGGCTGGTGGGGCTGGGTCAAGTCGAAGGTGAAGGCGGCCTTCGACGCACTGGTCGCGGCGGTCACCAAGGTCTTCGAGCACTTCCGCGGGCTGGTCAACGCCATCGTCGACGGCTTCCGCACGTTCGTGAACCGGGCGATCGACCAGGCGCGGAAGTTCGCCGTCGAGCTGATCACCGGGCTGGCCGACGCGCTGATCAGGATCTGCGACGTCCTGCTGGCGGCCTTCCCCGAGCTGCGGGACCGGTTCCGCCGCAGGATCGAGGAGTGGCGGGACCGGGCCGTCGCCAGGGTCAACGCCTGGGCGGACCGGCTCAAGAGCGCCGTCAACCGGCTGCTCGACGCCCTGGCGGCCGGGCTGAACGCGTTGCTGAACGCTCTGGAGGCGGGGCTGAAGGCCGCCGTCGAGGCGGTCCGCCGGGCCGTGCTGGACGCCGTCGACCTCGTGCGGAAGGCGATCGCGGTGTTCGGCGAGTTCGCCGTCCTGATCGGGGACGTCGCCGCCGACCCGGGCGGGTGGCTGCGGAAGCTGGGCACCGCCGCGGTCGACGGCGTCCGGCTGCACCTGTGGGGCGCGATCAGGCGTGCGGTGAAGCAGTGGTTCGACCAGAAGGTGGAGTCGGTGGTCGGCCTGACCTCCACCGTGGTCGACGTGCTGGTCAAGGGCTGCGTCTCGATGGCGCAGATCGGCCGGATGGCCTGGCAGGCGATCGTGGCGGCGCTGCCGGGGATGATCGTCTCGATCGTCGTCGAGAAGCTGGTGTCGCTGATCGTGCCGGCGGCCGGCGCGATCATGGCGATCATCCAGGGGCTGGTCGCGGCCTGGAACACCGTCAGCCGGATCGTCGCCGCGATCGGGAGGTTCGTCGCCTTCCTCAAGGCCGTCAGGTCCGGATCGGCCGCCTGTCTGTTCGCCGACGCGGTCGCGGCGGGCGTGGTCGCGCTGCTGGACTTCATCTCCAACTTCCTGCTGAGCAGGCTCAAGGCGGCCGGCCGGACGGTCGGCGGCCGGCTCAAGGGGATCGCGCAGCGGATCCTCAAGGGCCTGGCCCGGGCCGGCCGGGGCGCCCGCAAGGCGGCGGGCAGGGCCGTGAACAAGGCCCGGGCCGGTCTACGGAGGGCCGCGCGGGCCCTGCGCCGCCGCCCCTCCCCCGGCCGCGCCGCCGTCCCCCTCCCCGCCCGGCGCCCCACCACCGCCGGAGGCCGGCGCCGCGGGGCCGTTCGCCCGCGGTCCGCCGCCCCCCGCCGCCCCGGCACGGCCGTCGGCCGCGCCCTGGAGGCCTCCCGCCGGACCGTCCGGGCGGCTCTCGGCCGCGTCGGCGCCGCCGCCCGCGCCCTCGGCCGCAGGCTCCTGGGCAGCAGGCTCGGCCGCGCCCTCACCGACGGCGCCCGGCGGATCCGCGACGCCTACCGAAGGCAGCGGGACCGCCTGCGCGACTGGCACCGGAAGCGCCGGCGGCAACGCGCCGAGCGCCGGGCGCGCGAGAACTCGCCCCGGGCGAAGCAGCAGCGACTCGACCTGATCGTGGCCCGCGTCCGCCCGCGGATCCAGCGCCTGCTGGCCCGCGGCGTCCGCCCGCTGGTCCTCCGGACGGTCCTTGCCGGGCTGCGGGCCTGGTACCGGCTCACCGGACTGGCGGAGGTCGGCAGCCCGGCCTTCACCGTCGAGGCCCTGCTCAATCCGAGGGCCGCGGCCGGGGGCGGCTTCGAACTGACGGCGGAGGAGCTCCGCGTGATCATCCGCACGCAGGCGGCGGGTCTCCTGGACCGGGCCGACGTCGTCGCGGTCGCCGCGCACATGCGGCTCATCAAGCATCAGGCCGGTGCCGACGCCCTGAACACGCCGCTGCGGACGGAGGGCGGGAAGGACGTCCCCGGCGCGGTCCGGTACCTGAGGAACCGCGGCACGGCGCTCGAACTCTCGGCCGCCGAGGGCGGTCCGCGCGTCCTCCCGCCGTACACGGTCGACTGGGGGAGGAAGGACCTCTACCTGGTCGGGCCGGAGGGCGGTCCGGTCAGCGAGCAGCAGAAGACGGGCGCCAGCAACTCGCAGACCATGGGCGTCGGCCACTACCACAGACTCCCGGGGCTGCTGGACGCCGCCCACCTGACCGACATGGACTTCGCCATGGCGCTGCGCGCCTACAGCCTCAACCGTCGTCTGCCCCCGTCGTTCACCCCGGAACAGCAGACCCTGGTGCGCAACACGCACTGGCTGATGTTCGTCCGGGAGTCCGTCCGGAGCACCGCGAACCTCGGCTACGCGGCGGTGACGACCGATCTGCTGGCCCGCGGACCGGGGGCCGGCGGGCTGGACCGCACGCAGGTGTTCGCCGCGTACGAGGGCAGCCGCCGGGGCGACCGGGGCTGGTACCCGATGTCGATGCGCCGTGCCGCGTCCGCGGCGCGGGGTCTGGAGCAGGAGGAGGCGGGACAGCTGAGCCACTTCGACGCGCCGGCCGCCGACCGCGCCGAGCTGAGGTTCCGCGAGCTGCAGCTGGGAGAGACCTGGGCCCTCGCCCGGACCGGCGGTCAGGGGATCCTCGCCACGACGGAGGCGGAGACCGTCAAGAAGGGCGAGGACCTCGTCCGCCGGTTCCTGCTGGGCTTCTACGGCCTGAGTTGAGAGGAAGACCCCATGACCCGACCGTTCACCCGCCTGGTCCTCAGACCGGAGTTCAGCGAGCACGACTTCAAGCTGGTCGTCTGGGACCTCTTCTGGGACCTCCTCGACCTCGGCCGGAAGGAGGACGGCGCCGTCGTCGACAGCTGGCTGACCCCGGACGGCACGGCCGAGGTGCACTACGTCGACGACGGGACCACCGGCATGCGCTACGTCACGATCCGGGGCGACGGCGCCGCGGCGGCGGAGGCGGAACTGCGGTCCCGCTGCAAGGTGTGGACGCTCGACGAGGCCCTGGCCGCGCTGCGCCGCCCGGCCGGCCGCAACGACAAGCTGGTCGCCCTGTACGCCGCCGCGCTGACCGCCGAAGGCCCGGAGGAACGGTCGGTGGTCGAGGCGTTCGCCACCGCCGCCCGGGACGACGATCCGGGAATCCGGCAGGCGGTGGTGGTCGCGACCGGCCACCTGCCCTGGCCCGGCCTGGTGGCCCTGGTGGAGGAGCTGGGCCGGACGGACCCGGTGGAGCACGTCCGGCACAACGCCCGGGTCCTGCTGGAGGGCCTGGCCCGCACGGAAGGCGAGTCCTGATGACCGGGTACACGGACGCCCCCAGGCCCGTGCGGTCCGGGCTGGTCGTCGTCGACCCGCGGCGCGGCACGCCGCAGCGGGTCGTGGTGCTGCAGTTCAACCCGGACACCCTGGAGCGGTCGCTGGCCCCGCAGTCGGCGGGGGCGGACGCCGGCGGGGACCGGACGGAGGCGCTGCGGCTCAAGGGGCCGGCCGTGGAGACCTGGAAGCTCACCGCCGAGCTGGACGCGACCGACCAGCTGGACGTCCCGGCCCCGAACGGCATCCATCCCCAGCTGGCCACCCTGGAGTCGCTGGTGCAGCCGGCCGGCGCGCAGTTGCGGACGCAGCAGGCGCTGGCCGCGCTCGGCACCCTGGAGATCACCCCGGTCGAGGCCCCGCTCACCCTGTTCACCTGGGGTGCCAAGCGGATCCTGCCGGTGCGGCTGACCGAACTCACCATCACCGAGGAGGCGTTCGACATCGATCTGAACCCGGTCAGGGCCACCGTGGCGATCGGACTGCGGGTCCTGACCGTCAGCGACCTGCCGTCCGGCCACCGCGGCGCCGAGCTCTACCTCGCGCACCTGGCGCAGAAGGAGCGGCTGGCCGGCACCGCCGCGGCCGGCGGGCTCGGCGCGCTCGGCCTGGGAGGGGGGCTCCGGTGACCGCCGACCAGCCGTTCGGCGCGCTGCCCGCGCCCTCGCCGTACCCGCCGACCAGCCGGTACCACGGTGTGCCGGTCGCCCTGCACACCGAGGCGGACGGACGGCAGGTGCCGTACCTGCGGCGGCGGCTGCTGCCGCAGCCGGACGGCCTGACGCCACTGGCCGAGCACACCGTCGGCGCCGGTGACCGGCTCGACCTGCTGGCCCACCGCTACCTCGGCAGCGCCGACCAGTGGTGGCGGATCGCCGACGCCAACCCGGTGGTCGACCCGCTGGAGGCGACCGCGACTCCGGGGCTGCGGATCGTCGTCGCGCTGCCCGGCGGGGTGCCGGGGGTGGGCGGTGCCTGACGCCTCGGCCGTCACGGGGGGCGGGCCGGTCGGGTCGGTCCGGCTCAGCCTGCTGATGGGCCCGCAGATCCCGGTGCCGGTGCCGCAGCCGGTGACCGACGCCCTGCTGTCGGCGCAGGTCACGGTGGCCTCGGGGCAGCGCAGCGGGTTCCAGCTCGCCTTCGACCTGTCGAAGCGCGGTCCGATCGGCACCGCCCTGCTGCCGGGCGGGTTCTTCGACCCGAAGACCAGGGTGGTGCTGATGGTCACCGTCACCGGCACCCCGAGCGTGCTGATGGACGGGGTGATCATCCGTCAGGAGGTCGGCATCAGCAACCAGCCCGGCCAGTCCACGCTCACCGTCACCGGCGAGGACCTGACGGTGCTGATGGACCTGGAGGAGCAGGCCGCGGTGCCGTTCCCGGCGATGTCCCCGGCGGCCCGGGTCGCCGCGATCATCGCCAAGTACGGGCAGTACGGCATCGTGCCGCTGGTCGTCCCCGAGCTGGTGCCGCAGACGCCGATGCCCACCCGGCGGATCGACTTCCAGAAGGGCACCGACCTCGGCTACCTCAACGAGCTGGCGAAGGGCAACGGTTACGTGTTCTACCTCGACCCCGGCCCGGTGCCCGGGACGAGCCGCGCCTACTGGGGGCCGGAGGTCCGGCTCGGCGTCCCGCAGCACGCCCTGAACGTGAACATGGACTCGCTGTCCAACGTCGACCAGCTCACCTTCGCGTTCGACGGGACGGCCCGCGAGGAGCCGGAGGCGCGGGTCCAGCTCCCGGCGACCAAGGTGTCCGCCGTCCTGCCGGTGCCGGAGGTCAGTGTCCTGCGCCCGCCGCTCGCGCTCAGGCCCGCGCCGGCGCTGAAGCGGAAGGTGGTCGCCGACACCGCCAAGAAGGACTCCACCCAGGCCGTCGCCGAGACCATCGCCCGGGCGATGCAGTCCGCGGACGCCGTCTCGGGCTCCGGACGGCTCGACGTCGTGCGGTACGGGCACGTCCTGCGGCCGCGCGAGCTGGTCGGCGTCCGCGGCGCCGGGCTCACCTACGACGGCCTGTACTTCGTCAAGAGCGTCACCCACGACCTCAAGCGCGGCTCGTACACCCAGAACTTCACGCTGGCCCGCGAGGGCCTGATCGCCCTCCAGCCCGTCGTCGTCCCCTGACACCCCCGAGCCCCCGCCCCCGAACCCGTCCGCCCGGCAGGACCGCCCCGACCGACCGGCAGGAGCCGCCCGCATGGCCGAACCGACCCGCTACCTCGGCAAGTTCCGGGGGACGGTGACGAACAACACCGACCCGCTCTCGATCGGCCGCATCCAGGCCCAGGTGCCCGACGTGCTGGGCGACACGGTGTCCACCTGGGCGATGCCGTGCTTCCCGGTGGCCGGCCAGGGCATGGGGCACTACGCGGTCCCGCCCGTCGGGGCGGGCGTCTGGGTGGAGTTCGAGCAGGGCGACCAGAGCTACCCGATCTGGACCGGCTGCTGGTACGGCTCCGCCCCGGAGCTCCCGGTGGACGCGCGGACCGGCCCGCCGGGCCTGCCCAACACGGTGCTGGAGACCTCCGGGCGGCGGGTGATCGTGCTGTCCGACGACCCCGCCACGGGGATCACCCTGCGCATCCCGAGCGGCGCCTCGATCGTGATCAACGACTCGGGCATCCGGATCAGCAACGGCCAGGGCGCCTCGATCTCGCTCGTCGGCGCCACCGTTTCCATCAACCAGGACGCCCTGAGCGTGACCTGACGGGGAGAGAGTCTCGTGCCCGGAAAACTGCTGCACGTCAACGCGACGGTGACCTGCCCGCACGGCGGCCAGGCGACCGCCCGGCCCGCCCAGGCCCGGGTGCTGGTCGCCGGCCAGGCCGTCACCTGCACCGCCGACCCTTACACCGTCACCGGCTGCCCGTTCAACGTGGCGGGGAAGCCGCAGCCCTGCGTCACCGTCCGCTGGGTGGTGCCGTCCGCCCGGATCCGGGTGAACGGCTCCCCCGCGCTGCCGCAGTCCGCCGTCGGGCTGTGCCAGAGCGCCGAGCAGGTCCCGCAGGGGCCGCCGGTCGTGACCGTCGTCCAGCAGCGGGCGGAGGGGGTATGAGCACCGCACAGGACCCCGGGCCCGCCGCCGGGCTGCGGACCCGCCCGCCCGGGCCGGTCCGGACCGACCTCGCGTTCCCGTTCCGGATCGACAGCCGGGGGCGCACCTCCGAGGCGGCCTACGACGACCACGTGCGCGACCTCGTCGAGCAGTTGCTGTTCACCAGTCCCGGCGAGCGGGTCATGCACCCGGACTTCGGCTGCGGGCTGCTCGACCTGGTCTTCGCGCCGAACAGCCCGGAACTGGCGGCCACCCTGCAGCTCTCCGTCCAGGCGGCGCTGCAGCGGTGGCTGGGGGACCTCATCGAGGTCGTCTCGCTGGAGGTGTCCGGCGAGGACAGCGTGGTGCGGGTCGAGCTGGCGTACGTGGTGCGCCGGACCGGTGCGCAGCGGCACGACGTGTTCGAGGGCGGGGTGGCGGCATGACCGGGCGGACCGGGGACCCGACGGCCGGGTGCGGGACGGACCCGCGCCGCGCGGACGTGCGCGCGGCGCACCTGCTGGGCCTGGACGGCGCCGAACCGGACGACGAAGGCCGCACGCTCGACGTGGTCTTCCTCGGCCGGGCACCGGAGTCGCTGGGCCCGGAGAACATCCGGATCGACGGCGGCCGGCGGATCACCGGCCTGCGCGCCCTCGCGGTCGAGATCGAGCGCGCGGACGACCCGGAGCTGGACGACCGGATGCGCGTCACCCTCGACCGCACGGGCGACACCTCCCGCTACCGGCTGGGCGTGGTCGAGGCGGACGCCCACGGCCGGCCGGGCACCCGCCCGTTCCCGGGGTTCGACCCGCGGTACGCGAGCACCTGGTTCGGCTTCGGCGCCGACTGCCCGTCCCCCTACGACTGCCGCACCGAGGAGGGCTGTCCGCCCGCCGTCCGGCCGTCCCCGGTGATCGACTACACCGCCCGCGACTACGAGAGCCTGCGGCGGCTGGTGCTGGACCGGATGAGCCTGACCACCCCCGGCTGGACCGAGCGGCACCTGCCCGACCTGGGCGTCACCCTGGTCGAACTGCTCGCCTGGACCGCCGACCGGCTCTCCTACCAGCAGGACGCGGTGGCCACCGAGGCGTACCTCGAAACCGCCCGCCGCCGGGTGTCGGTGCGCCGGCACGTCCGGCTGATCGACTACGCGGTGCACGAGGGCTGCAACGCCCGCACCTTCGTCGCGCTGTCGGTGGAGCGCCCCGTCACCCTCCGGCGGGGCACCTTCCGCTTCGCCGCCGTCGACCTGGGCCGGCTCGGCCCGCAGGACCGCCCGGACCTGTCGACGGTGATCGCGGACGAGGACCTGGACGCGCTCGCCCGCACCGCCGCCGTCGAGGTGTTCGAGCCGCTCGGCGGGGCGGAACCGGTGCTGCGCCCCGCGCACAACACCATCGCGTTCTGGACCTGGGGGGAGCAGGACCGCGTGCTGCCCCGGGGCGCGACCTCGGCGACCCTGCGCGACGACTGGCACGGGGCCGACCGGGCGCAGGGCGACCGCGCCCGGCGGCTGGCGCTGCGCCCCGGCGACCTGCTGGTCGTCGAGGAGGTGCTCGGCCCCCGCACCGGCGCCGCCGCCGACGCCGATCCCGCGCACCGCCAGGCCGTCCGGCTCACCTCGGTCACCCCGCTGGTCGACGAGCTGTACGGGCAGCCGGTGGTCGAGGTCGCCTGGGCGCCGGAGGACGCGCTGTCCTTCCCGGTCTGCCTCTCCTCGCGCGGCGGGAGCGGCTGCGGCCCGGTCACCGGGGTGAGCGTCGCCCGGGGCAACGTCCTGCTGGTCGACCACGGCCGTTCGCTCACCTTCGGCGGCGGGGCCCCGGAGGCCTTCGCGGTGCCGCCGGAGCCGGTCCGCACGGCGCCCTGCGGGCCGGAGGCCGGCGGCTGCGCGGACGTCACCGGGGACAGCCCCGCGGCGGAGGCGGTCCACGGACTGCTCGACCTGGCCCGGGAGGGCCGCCCGCTCGGCCCGGACCAGGTCCGCGAGCTGGAGGCGCTGGTCGGCGGGGCGGCGGTGCGGCGCGCCGGGCTGAGCGTCCGGCTCGCGCCCGGCGAGGTCGCCGAGGGCGGGGGCGGCGCGGGCGCCGTGGTCGAGCCGCCGACCGCCGACGCCCAGGCGGCGGCCCTGGAGACGCTGCTCGACCAGACCCGCTACCCCGTCCTGCCGCAGCCCTTCCGCCCGGTGCTGCGCCACGCGCCGGTCACCCTGGCGGCCGCCTACCCGGACCCGGCGCACGTCCGCGCCGGACAGGCCGTCCTGCTCGCCGGGCTTCCCGGGCGCGTCCGGGAGCGGCTGACGGAGCTGTGGCGGCGGGCGCACCGCGGCCACGACCTGACCCGGGCCGAACTCGCCGAGCTGACGGTGCTGTTCGGCGAGCGGGTGGTGCAGGAGCTGCGGCTCGCCGACCGGCCCGCCGCCGGACTGCGCGAGCTGCTGGCCCGCCTGCCCCGGCTGCTCGCCGCCAAGCTGCGCCGGCTGGAGGTGCTCACCGCGCGGACCCGCTCCGGCGTGGTGCTCCGGCAGGACGGCGTCCAGGAGGTGGCCCGGAGCTGGGGCACCCGGTACGCGGCGGGGCTCGCCCCCGACTCCCCGGCACTGGCCGGGCCGGCGGGCGGGATCGCCGTCCAGGACCCACGGGCCGCACTGCCCGCGGTCCGGGCCGTCTCCGGGGGCCGGGTGTGGACGCCCCGCCGGGACCTGCTGGCCGACGGGCCGCGCGAGCGGCACTTCGTGGGCGAGCCGGAGGAGGACGGCCGCCTCGCGCTGCGCTTCGGCGACGGCCGGCACGGTCTGCCGCCCCGGCCCGGCTCGGACCTGCTGGTCTCGTACCGCGTCGGCAACGGGACGGCCGGGAACGTGGGCGCGGAGGCCGTCAACCACCTGGTGATCCGCCGGGAGGAGCCCCACCCGGACGGGCCCGGTGGCGGCGCGCCGCCGCGGGACGCGGTGCTGGGGGTGCGCAATCCGCTGCCCGCCACCGGCGGCGTCGAGCCCGAACCGCTGGAGCAGGTCCGGCAGCTGGCCCCGCTCGCCCTGCGCCGCACCCGGCTGCGGGCCGTCACGGCCGCCGACTACGCGGAGCTGGCCGCCGCCCTGCCGGGCGTCCGGCGGGCCGCCGCCGTCCTGCGCTGGACGGGCAGCGGCCAGGAGGTCCAGGTGGCCGTGGAACCGCACGGGCGGGCGTCGGCGGACGCCGCCCTGCTGGAGGCGGTCGGCGACGGCCTGGAGGCCTTCCGCAGGATCGGCCACGACCTGGTCGTGCGCCCCGCGGTGCTGGTGCCGCTCGACCTCGAACTGCGGATCTGCGCCCTCCCCGGCCACCAGCACGGCCACCTGCTCGCCGAGTTGCGGCGGGTGCTGGGAAACCGGACGCTGCCGGACGGCCGGCCCGGCTTCTTCCACCCGGACGCGCTGGGGTTCGGCGAGCCGGTGCGGGCCTCCCGGCTGGTGGCCGCGGCGGCGGCCGTGCCCGGTGTGCTCAGTGCCCGGATCACCCGGCTGCGGCGGCAGTTCGGCCGGGACGACGGCGAGCCGGCCGACGGGCTGCTGCGGCTCGGCGCCCTGGAGATCGCCTGCTGCGACGACGACCCCGACCGGCCGGAGAACGGCCGGCTCTCGATCGTGATCGGAGGTGGCCGATGAACGGCCAGTGCGCCTGCGGCTGCGCGGGCACCGCCACCGGGACCCCGGTCCCGCTGTTCAACCCGCCCGGGCTGGACGCCGTCGGCTACCGGGTGGGCCGCCACGGGCAGTTCCTCGCCTCGCTGCTCGCGCGGCTGTCCGGCCCGGCCTACCCGGCGCTGCGCGACCTGACGGTCCGCACCCCGGACGACCCGGCGATCGCGCTGCTGGACGCCTGGGCCGTGCTCGCCGACGTGCTCACCTTCTACTCGGAGCGGATCGCCAACGAGGGCTATCTGCGCACCGCCACCGAGGAGGCGTCGCTGACCCTGCTCGGCCGGCTGGTCGGGCACCGGCCCCGGCCCGGCGTGGCCGCCGACACCTTCCTCGCCTACACGCTCGACCACGACCCGCGGGCCGCCGAGGACCCGACCGTGCCGATCCCGCGCGGCTCCCGCAGCCAGAGCGTCCCCGGGCCCGGCGAGGACCCGCAGTCCTTCGAGACCGCCGAGGACCTCGCCGCCCGCTCGGGCTGGAACGAACTGGCCGTGCTGCTCCGCCGCCCCTACCAGCTGACGCCCGGACAGCTGAACCCCGGCGGGCGGGCCGAACTGTTCGCCGCCGGCACCGCCAACAACATCCGGCCCGGCGACCGGCTGCTGTTCGTGTTCAGCGCCGACCGGGCCGCCGATCCGGTGCACCGGGCGCTGCGGCTGGTGCCGGAGGTCCGGATCGACCGCGAGAACGACGTGACGGTGATCGGGCTGCCCCGGGACCTGCGCACCCTCAAGGACCTGCGCACCGAGCTGGCCGAGTGGATCACGGTCTCCGACGGCGCCCCCGATCCGCGGCCCGGGCGCAGCCGGATCGTCCGGGACTTCGACGAGCAGGTGCTGGCCCCGCTGCGCGCCGACCTCGACCGGCCGGACGGCCCGCTGAGCACCCCGGCCGACTTCGCCGACCGGCTCGCCCCGGTCGTCGAGCGGGCCGCCGAGGCCGCCGAACTGGCCCGCTCCCGGCGGCCGGTGGCCGACTGGTTCGGCCGGCTCGGCGAGCACCTGAACGGCCTGCGCGACCGCGCCCACGGACTGGAGCCGCCGCAGGTCCCCGACCGGCCCGGCCCCGGGGCCACCGACCCGGCCGTCCGGGGGCTCGGCCCGCTGCTGGCCGCGCTGCGCACCGCCCCCGCCCGGCCGCCGCTCAGCGCGCGGGACCTCGCGCGCGACCCGCGCAGCCTGTTCGCCCCCGGCTCGGACCTCGGCGCGCAGCTGCTGGCCGCGCTCGACCCCCGGCTGCGCGACGGCCTCTACCCCGCCTGGCGGCAGGTCGACCTGACGGCGCCGCTCGCCGTCCAGGAGATCCAGGCCATGCGGGTGGTCGCCACCCCGTTCGGCGCCACCGCGCCGCTCAAGCCGGTCTTCGGCGACGACGGCCGGATCGACCGGTACGTGGACTGGCCGCTCTCCGGCAGCACCCTGATCGGTGTCCGGATCACCTTCGACACCGCCGGAACCGTCCCGCGGACCGCCGACTTCACCTACGTCGAGGCGGGCAGCCTGCTGCACAGCGGCTTCTCGCTGCCGTGGGACCACACCTTCCCGTTCGGGCCCGGCCAGGTCAAGGTGGACACCACGGAGCCGCCGCCGGAACCCGCCCCCGAGCCGGGCCCCGAGCCCGGCGTCACCACCCGGTTCCTGGCCCGGCTGCCCGAGCGCACGGTCCTCGTCTCCCGTCCGCAGGCCGACCGGCGGATCCACGTGCGGATCGACGGCGGGCCCGGCGCCGCGCTGGACTACCGGCTCGAACCGGACCAGGAGCGGACCGGCGAGTCCGGCGAGCTGAACGTCCGGGTGCACCGCTACGCGGGCACCGACGATTCGCCGCCCGCCGTGGAGGTGGTGTTCACCACCAAGCTGCAGCCGGTCTCCGGCACGGTGCTGGCCCTCGACGCCGTCTACGACCAGATCGCGCCGGGCAGCTGGGTGGTCGTCCAGCGCCCGCGCAAGGGACTCGACGGCGGCGTTCCGGGCAGCCGCGACCTCGCCGAGGTGATCACCCGGGTGACCGACGTGCGGGTGATCTCCCGCGCCGACTTCGGCATCACCGGCAAGGTGACCGAACTGTCCCTGCAGCAGCCGTGGCTGGACGACAAGGACACCCACCTCTCGGACATCCGGGACGCCACCGTCTACGCCCGCGGCGAGTCGCTGCGGCTGGCCGACGAGCCGGTCACCGAGGACGTCCACGGCGACCGGATCGAACTCGCCCGGCTGTACGACGGCCTGACTCCCGGCCGGTGGATCACCGTCTCCGGCGAGCGGACCGACATCCCGGGCACCGCGGGCGTCCGGGCCACCGAACTCGCCATGATCGCCGGCGTCGGGCAGGGCGTCGACCCCCGGCTGCCCGGGGACACCGTCCGCACCACGATCACGCTCAGCGCCCCGCTCGCCCACCGCTACCGGCGCGACGGCGTCCGGATCCTCGGCAACGTGGTCCGCGCCACCCAGGGCGCCACCCGTGACGAGGCGATCGGCAGCGGCGACGCCGGCCTCCCCGGTCAGCGGTTCACCCTCTGGCAGTCGCCGCTCACCTGGCTGGCCGCCGACACCCCCGCGGGCGCGCGCAGCACCCTGGAGGTCCGGGTCGACGGGGTGCTCTGGCACGAGGTCGACAGCCTCGCCGGGCGGGGCGCCGGTGAACGGGTCTACGTCACCGCGACCGCCTCCGACGGCCGCACCACCGTCGTCTTCGGCGACGGCGTGCACGGCGCGCGGCTGCCCACCGGCCGGGAGAACGTCCGGGCCCGCTACCGGATCGGCATCGGCACGTCCGGCAACGTCGGTGCCGGCCGGATCACCCAGCTCACCACCCGCCCGCTCGGCGTCTCCGCGGTCGTCAACCCGCTGCCCGCCACCGGTGGCGCCGGACCGGACGGGCCCGGCCTCGCCCGGCAGACCGTGCCGCTCGCCGTCACCGCCCTGGACCGGCTGGTCTCGGTCCCCGACTACGAGGACTTCACCCGCGCCCGGGCCGGCATCGGCCGCGCGAGCGCCGTCCGGCTCCCGGACGGCGCTCGGGAGGTCGTCCACGTCACGGTCGCCGGGGTCGACGACATCCCGCTCACCGACGGCTCCGAGCTGATCCGCACCCTGCGCGCCGCGCTCACCGCCCACGGCGACCCGCGGCTGCCGGTCCTGGTCGCCGTGCGGGAGCCCGTCCTGCTGATCGTCGCCGCGAACGTGCGGGTCGACCCGGACCACTCCTGGGACGTGGTCGAACCCGCGCTGCGCCGCGCCCTGCTCGGCCGCCTCGGCTTCGCCGGGCGCCGGCTCGGGCAGAGCGCCCACCTGTCCGAGGTGCTCGCCGTCGCCCAGGCCGTCCCCGGCGTGGACCGGGTCGACGTCGACGCCTTCACCGGCGTGCCCGGCGGCATCACCCCGGAGGGCCTGGAGCGCCTGCCCGGCCTGCTCGCCAGGCCGCAGCCGGTGGTCCCGGCCCTGCTCGCCCGCTTCGACGAGCAGCGCTACCGGGTGCGGGACCCGGCCGGCGAGACCCTCACCGGCATCGCCGCCCGCCACGGCATCCCGGTCGCCGAACTGCTGCGCCTCAACCCCGACGTCACGGACACCCGCCCGCTGCCGCCCGGCCGGGTGCTGACCGTGTTCCGCGGCGTCCGCCCGGCCCAGCTCGCGGTGCTGTCACCGGAGCTGCCCGACACGTTGATCCTCAAGGAGGTCCGCTCGTGAGTGAACGCGGTGTACTCGCCACCGGAGGGCGCGCGGGGGCGAACGCCCCCGCGGGGCGGAACGGGGCGCAGTCATGAGCGGGACCGCGGGGAGCCGGGACCCGGACGGGCTGCTGGAGCTGCTTCCGCAGTGGCACCGGCTGCGGGACGCCGACGCGGGCGAGCCGCTGCGCGCCCTGCTGGCCGTCGTCGCCGAACAGGTCGACGTGGTGCGCGGCGGCATCGACCAGGGCTACCGGGACTGGTTCGTGGAGACCGCCGCCGACTGGGCCGTCGCCTACCTCGGCGACCTGGTCGGCTACCGGATCCTGCCCGGCTACGAGGAGGTGCTCGCCACCGGCCTGCACGGCGGCGCCTCCCCCGAGCGGGCCGCCGCCCGCGACCGGCTCGCGGCCCGGCTGGCACCGCGTCACGACGTCGCGAACACCGTCGCCAACCGCCGCCGCAAGGGCACCCTCGCCCTGCTGGAGGAGCTGTCCGCCTCGGTCGCCGACTGGCCGGCCCGGGCCGTGGAGCTCTCCCGGCTGCTCGCCGGCACCCGGCCGGTGCGGCTGCTGCGCCCGGACGAGGAGCCGGCCGACCGCCGGCGGCCGCTCCGGGGCCGGCTGGTCGACGTCCGCCACGGGGCCGGTCTCGACCTGCTCAGCGGCCCCTTCGACGGGCAGGCGCACACCGCCGACGTCCGCCGGGCCGCGTCCCCGCGCCGCCGGGGCGGGCTCACCCCGGCCGGTGTCGCCCTGCACGTCTGGCGGCTGAAGCCCTACCCGGTCACCCGGGCACCGGCCTACTGCATCGACCGGGCCAGGAACCTGTTCACCTTCTCGGTCCTCGGGAACGACGCCCAGCTGTTCACCCGGCCCGAGCCCGAGCCGTCGGCGAACCACCTGGCGGCGATCGACAACGTGCCCGCCCCGATCCGGCGCCGGCAGCTGGCCGAGCGGCTGGCCGACTACTACGGGCCCGGCCGGAGCTTCGCCATCTGGCGCGACGGCGCCCAGGAGCCGGTCCCGCCGGCCGAGATCACGGTGGCCGACCTGAGCGGCTGGACGTACCGGCCCCGGCGCGGCCAGGTCGCCGTCGACCCGCTGCTCGGCCGGATCGCCTTCGGCGCCCGCACCGCCCCGCGCCACGGCGTCCGGGTCGACCTCCACTACGCGTTCTCCGACGACACCGGCGGCGGGGAGTACCCGCGCGACCGCCCGGAGGTCCCGCACCGGTCGCTCTACCGGGTCGGCCCCGGCCGGAGGTTCGAGCGGATCGACGACGCCTACCGGCAGTGGCGCGCCGACCGGGCGAGCGGTGCCGCGGGCGCCGCCGCCGTCATCGAGATCACCCACAGCGGTGCCCACCAGGAGCAGCTGGACTTCGAGCTGGCGGCCGGCGAACGCCTCGAACTGCGCGCCGCCGAGGGCACCCGGCCGGTGATCCGGCTGCTCGACTGGTACAGCAACCGGCCGGACGCGCTCAACGTCCGGGGCGTCGAACCGGGCGGGCGGCTGGTCCTGGACGGGCTGCTGATCACCGGTCGCGGGGTCAACGTCACCGGCCCGCTCGGCTCCCTCACCCTGCGGCACTGCACCCTGGTGCCCGGATGGTCGCTGGAGCCGCACTGCGAGCCGCACGCCCCGCAGGAGCCGAGCCTCGTGCTGGACCGCACCACCGCCTGCGTCCGGATCGAGCGCAGCATCCTGGGCGCGGTCCAGGTGGTCGGCGACGAGGTGGACGACGACCCGCTGGAGATCCACCTCACCGACAGCGTCCTGGACGCCACCGGGCCCGACCGGCCGGCGCTCGCCGGTCCGGACTGCGAGCACGCGTACGCGCTGCTGCACGTCCGGCGCTCCACGGTGGCCGGCGAGGTGCACGTGCACGCCGTCCCGCTCGCCGAGGACTCCGTCTTCACCGGACGGCTGCGGGTGGCCCGGCGCTCGCCCGGCTGCCTGCGGTTCTGCTACGTCCCGCCGGGCTCGCGCACCCCGCGCCGGTACGCCTGCCAGCCCGACCTGGTGCGGTCGGCGGTGACCGGGCTGGTCGAGCGCGGCGGGCTGGACCCCTCGCGGGCGGCCGAGTGGCGCGAGGCGGAGACCGGCCGGGTCCGCCCGCTGTTCACCAGCCTCCGCTACGGCACGCCCGGTTACGGCCAGCTGGCCGCCGGGTGCGCGCCGGAGATCACCCGGGGTGCCGAGGACCGGTCCGAGCTGGGCGCCTTCCACGACCTGTTCCAGCCCCAGCGCGAGGACAACCTGCGGGCGCGGCTGGCCGAGTACACGCCGGCCGGCACCGACGCCGGGATCTTCTTCGCCACCTGACCCGCCCGACCCGCCCGCCCACCGGTCGTCCCGCCGGCCCGCCCGCACCGCACAACGTCTCCGACCCGACCCCGTTCCGCTCCCGACCATCACCTGTGAGAGGGAAACCGTGCACGCAGACTTCTCGCGCCTGACGTTCCGGCCCGGCAAGCACTACTCCGCCGTGCTGACCCAGCAGGGCCGGGTCCAGCTCGACGCCGACGCCAACGAGCAGGCCGCGATCGAGCGCTACCAGCTGCGCACGCTCGCCGCCGACCTGATCGGCCGCCGCGGCGGTCCGGCCGCGGCGGCCGGGTTCGCGATCGGGCACCTGCCGGGCGCCCACGACCTGGACGACCTCACCATCGGCGGCGGCCGGTACTACGTGGACGGCATCCTGTGCGAGGCCTTCCGGCCCGAGCCCGGCTCCGCCGCGCCCGACGACGACGCCCCGGACGGCGGCCACTGCGACGGCGCTCCGGGCGGGACCGGTCCGGGCGGGGACGGCGACGGCCGGCAACTGCCGGCCGTCTGGACGTACTGGGACCAGCCGGACGCCTACCGGGACCAGGACCGCCCCGGTGACCGGCTGCCCGGCACCTTCCCGTTCCTGGTCTACCTGAAGGTGTGGGAGCGCAGCGTCACCGCCGTCGAGGACCCGGAGATCCGCGAGGTCGCGCTCGGTGCGGCGATGCCCGACACGGCGGCGCGGGCCCGGGTCGTCTGGCAGGTGCTGGCGCTGCCCGGTGCGGAGTTGAGCACCTCCGACAGCCGCCCGGCGGACACCGGCGGGCCGGACGGGACGGCGGCGGGAGCGACGGACGGCGGCACGGCGGCGGACGGCGGCACGGCCCGGGTCCGGGCGGCCTTCGACGCCTGGGCCGAGCCGCGCGAGCGGCCCGCCGGCCGGCTCGCCGCCCGCGCCCGGCGGCCCGGGCGGGCGAGCGAGGACCCGTGCCTGGCCTCGCCCGAGGCGGCCTACCGGGGCCCGGAGAACCAGCTGTACCGGGTGGAGGTGCACCGCGGCGGTCCGGCCGGGGAGGGCGCCACCTTCAAGTGGTCCCGGGAGAACGGCTCGGTCGTCCTACCGGTCGTCTCGGTCGAGGGCGTCTGGGTCGGCCTCACCTCCCTCGGCGACGACGACGGGCTCGCGCTCTCGGTCGGCGACTGGGTCGAGGCCGGGGACAGCGCCTACGTCAGCCGGAACGAGCCGGCGGATCTCCTCCGGGTGGAGGAGACCGACCTGCCGGGCCGGCGGGTGCGGCTGTCCGCCGAACCGGTGCCGGAGGTCGGGCGGCTGGGCGAACGCCGCCCCTTCCTGCGCCGCTGGGACCACCGGGCTCCCCTCGGCCGGGACGCCCTGCCGCTGTCCGGCGGCGCCCTGCGCCTGCGGGAGGGGGTCTGGCTGGACCTGGAGGACGGCGTACAGGTGTACTTCCGCCCGGACGGCCGGTACACCCGGGGCGACTACTGGCTCGTCCCGGCGCGCACCGCGACCGGCTCGGTGGAGTGGCCGCGCGGCGCGGCCGGCGAGGCGCTGTTCCAGGCCCCGGCCGGGGTCCGGGTGCACCACGCCCCGCTCGCCTGGGTGACCGGCCCGGGCACGGCCGTCGACCTCCGGCAGACCTTCGGCCCGTTGGCGGCCCCCACCCCGCACGGGGGCTGAGCGGAGCAGGGGAGCCCCGCCGCCACCCGCGCGTCACCGGCCGCGCGGGTGGACGCGGGTGGACGTGCGGCTGGTGCGGGAACGAGTTGATAACGGCAACTCCAGCCCCTTGTTAATGCAATTTCACATTACTATTGTACAGCTGCATTGCCCCCCACCCCGTGCAATCCGGCACCGTCCTCACCACCCCCACCGCGCCGCCCCGGTTCCCCCCGGCCCGCGGCGCCCCCGCCGCCGCCGGCCTCCCAGCCCCCCGGGGAAGGCCGGCGGCGGACGGGTCAGTGGGTGCGACAGGCGTCGAGGAGGGCGTGTTCGAGAGTGTTGCCGCCGGTATCGGTCAGCTCGGCGCACAGCGGGACGCCGGTGCCGGGCGGCGGGTTCCGGACCGGAGCCGGGGCAGCGACGGCGGGGAGGGTCTGTCGAGGTCCTGCGCCGAAGCCACCCGCCCGGCGTGTCGCCCGCGCCGACCGGCTAGCCTGGACCGCTCCCCCGCCCGACCCGTCGAGGAGCGCCGCGCCGTGTCCGACAGCTTCGCCCACCTGCACGTCCACACCGAGTACTCGATGCTGGACGGCGCCGCGAAGAACGGCAAGCTGTTCGCCGAGGCGGAGAGACAGGGCATGCCCGCCATCGCGATGAGCGACCACGGCAACATGTTCGGCGCCTACGAGTTCTTCCACGCCGCCGCCAAGAGCGCCGTCAAGCCGATCATCGGCATCGAGGCGTACGTCGCCCCGTCCTCGCGCTTCCACAAGAAGCAGGTGTTCTGGTCGCCCGGTGGCCAGCGGCCGGCCAGCGCGGACGGCGAGGGCGGCAAGGACGTCTCCGGCGGCGGCCGCTACACCCACATGACCATGTGGGCGGAGAACGCCACCGGCCTGCGGAACCTCTTCAAGCTCTCCTCGCTCGCGTCGATGGAGGGCTACTACATGAAGCCCCGGATGGACCGCGAGCTGATCGCCGCCAACGCCACCGGCATCATCGCCACCACCGGCTGCCCCTCGGGCGAGGTGCAGACCCGGCTGCGGCTCGGCCAGTACGACGAGGCCGTCAAGGCGGCCGGCGCCTACCAGGACATCTTCGGTCGGGAGAACTACTTCCTGGAGCTGATGGACCACGGCCTGTCCATCGAGCAGGACGTGCGCGAGGACCTGCTGCGCCTCGCCAAGCAGCTGAACATCCCGCTGCTGGCCACCAACGACTCGCACTACGTCACCGCCGACCAGGCGGACGCCCACGACAGCCTGCTCTGCGTCGGCGTGGGCAAGAACAAGGACGACCCGAACCGGTTCAAGTTCCAGGGCACCGGCTACTACGTCAAGACCGCCGAGGAGATGCGCGAGCTCTTCCGCGAGCTGCCCGAGGCCTGCGACAACACGCTGGCCATCGCCGAGCGGGTCGAGTCGTACGAGGAGGTCTTCACCTACGTCGACCGGATGCCGCAGTTCGACGTGCCCGAGGGCGAGACCCAGGCCTCGTACCTGCGCCAGAAGATCGCCGCCGGCCTCCAGCACCGCTACGGCGACAACCCCAGCCAGGAGGTGCTGGACCGGGTCGAGCTGGAGATGGGCGTCATCTCCCCGATGGGGTTCGACGCCTACTTCCTCGTGGTAGCCGACATCTGCCAGTACGCCCGGGACAACGGCATCCCGGTCGGTCCGGGCCGGGGCTCCGCGGCCGGCTCGATGGTCTCCTACCTGACCCGGATCACCGAGCTGGACCCGCTGGAGCACGACCTGCTGTTCGAGCGGTTCCTGAACCCCGAGCGCATCAACCCCCCGGACGTCGACATCGACTTCGACGACCGCCAGCGCGACCAGATGGTGCGCTACGTCACCGACAAGTACGGCTCCGCCTACACCGCCCAGGTCAACACCTTCGGCACGATCAAGGCCAAGGCCGCCGTCAAGGACGCCAACCGCATCCTCGGCTACCCGTTCGCGATGGGCGACCGGATCACCAAGGCGATGCCGCCGGACGTCATGGGCAAGGGCGTCCCGCTGGCCGACCTCTTCAACGAGAAGCACCCGCGGTACAACGAGGGCACCGAGATCCGCTCGCTGTACGAGAACGAGCCCGACGTCAAGAAGATCATCGACACCGGCCTCGGCATCGAGGGCCTGATCCGCGGCACCGGCGTGCACGCCGCGGCGGTCATCCTCTCATCGACCCCGCTGCTCGACCTCATCCCGCTGCACATGCGGGACAAGGACGGCACCATCATCACCGGCTTCGACTACCCGTCGTGCGAAGCCATGGGCCTGATCAAGATGGACTTCCTGGGGCTGCGGAACCTGGGCATCATCGATCACTGCATCAAGATCGTCAAGGCCAACCGCGGTGTGGACGTCGACATCGAGAAGATCCCGATCGACGACCCCACCACCTACCAGCTGCTG
The DNA here is from genome assembly GCF_042261735.1 of Kitasatospora sp. NPDC056327. Classification (NCBI taxonomy): domain Bacteria; kingdom Bacillati; phylum Actinomycetota; class Actinomycetes; order Kitasatosporales; family Streptomycetaceae; genus Kitasatospora; species Kitasatospora sp. NPDC056327. Next base: position 22,408 of record NZ_JBHJRC010000114.1, read on the forward strand.
GCCCGGGGCGACACGCTCGGCGTGTTCCAGCTCGACGGCGGCCCCATGCGCGCCCTGCTCAAGCTGATGAAGCCCACCGAGTTCGCCGACATCTCCGCCGTCTCCGCGCTGTACCGGCCCGGCCCGATGGGCATGAACTCGCACACCAACTACGCGCTGCGCAAGAACGCCCAGCAGGAGATCGTCCCGATCCACCCCGAGCTGGAGACCCCGCTCGCCGACGTCCTCGGCCCCACCTACGGACTCATCGTCTACCAGGAGCAGGTGCAGCGAGCCGCGCAGGTGCTCGCCGGCTACTCGCTCGGCCAGGCCGACCTGCTGCGCCGGGCGATGGGCAAGAAGAAGAAGGAGGTGCTGGAGAAGGAGTTCGTCCCCTTCCACGCCGGCTGCAAGGAGCGCGGCTACTCCGACGAGGCCATCCAGGCGGTCTGGGACGTCCTGGTCCCGTTCGCCGGCTACGCCTTCAACAAGTCGCACTCCGCCGCCTACGGACTGGTCTCGTACCAGACCGCCTACCTCAAGGCGAACTACCCCGCCGAGTACATGGCCGCCCTGCTCACGTCGGTCGCCGACGACAAGGACAAGATGGCGGTCTACCTGGCGGAGTGCCGGCAGATGGGCATCCGGATCCTCTCCCCCGACGTCAACGAGTCGGTGGTCGACTTCACCGCCGTCGGCAGCGACGTCCGCTTCGGCCTCAAGGCGGTGCGCAACGTCGGCGTCCCGGTCATCGAGTCCCTGGTGGCCACCCGGGCGGAGAAGGGCAAGTACACCTCGTTCCCGGACTTCCTGGACAAGGTCGAGCTGGTGGTGTGCAACAAGCGCACCGTCGACTCGCTGGTCAAGGCCGGTGCCTTCGACTCCCTCGGGCACACCCGGCTCTCGCTCAGCACCGTGCACGAGAGCGCGATCGACGCCGTCACCGGGCTGAAGAAGCAGCAGGCGATCGGCCAGGACGACCTCTTCGGCGCCCTCGACGCCGAGGAGGGCGGCGGCATCGGGCTGGACTTCCAGCTCACCGACCGCGAGTGGCCGCGCCGTCAGCTCCTGTCCCTGGAGCGGGAGATGCTCGGCCTGTACGTCTCCAGCCACCCGCTGGACGGCGCCGAGCACATCCTCTCCCAGAACCGCGACACCTCGATCGCCGACCTCCTGGGCTCCGGCCGCACCGAGGGCGAGGTCCGGCTCTCCGGCCTCATCACCGCCGTGGACCGCCGGATCAACAAGGCCGGCAACGCCTGGGCGATCATCACCGTCGCCGACCGCGACGGCTCGGTCGAGGTGCTCTTCTTCCCCGCCACCTACAACCTGATGGCCGAGCAGATGGTGGAGGACAACGTCATCTCGGTCCGCGGCCGGCTCAACGAGCGCGACGGGTCGCTGAGCATCTTCGGGCAGGAGATCACCACGCTCGACGTCTCCTCCGCCGAGCTGGGCACCAAGCCGCCGGTCCAGATCAACGTGCCGACCGCCCGGATCACCCCGGCGGTCGTCTCCGAGCTCAAGCTGGCCCTCCAGGCGCACCCGGGCGACGTCCCGGTCCGCCTGCTGACCACCGGCTGGGACAAGGACACCCTCTACGAGCTCGGCTTCCAGGTGAACCCCGACAACGGGCTCGCCTCGGACGTCAAGACCCTCCTGGGCAACCGCGCCTGGGCGGGCACCGTCGTCCGCTCCTGAGCCGTCCGCTGCCGGACCGACGGGCCGTCCGGCCCCGGCGCCGCGGG
>NZ_JBHJRC010000115.1:0-24094 GCF_042261735.1 Kitasatospora sp. NPDC056327
GATAGGGGCGTCACCGGGGGCCGCGCGCCCGCCGGCTCCCGCTGCGCGCCGTCCTGCGGGGGCACCCGGCCACCCGGCCGGGAAGGGGGAAGGGCCCCAGAGGCGATGGAGCGGATGGGCAGCACTGGACCCGGCGGTGAACCCGAGCCCGACCTACCCAACTGCACCACCAACCACCACAGCTCAAAGAAGGGAAGGAAAGGGCTTGTCGGCAGCCCAGGGCGGCCCGACTCCTGGGAATGAGCTGGGGAAGTGTCGAAAGGTCGGCGAATGCTTCCCCCGGGGCATCACCCGGGGAATTCCAGTGGGCTCTTTCGCCTCGCCGGCGCGCCGTGACGGCGGTCGCGCCGTCGGCCGGCCCCAGGCGCAGAGCATCCGGCAGCGCGGCCCAGGAGGTGCGGCCGGACTCTAGGGCGGCCACGAAGGAGTATGGCTAGCCCGGCACGAACTGGTCCCGGCTGCGGCCCCGCGCCCGTGGACAAAGCAGAACAAACGCCCGTCACTGGTCGGGGCATCGGGGCGGAGCCGGTTGCTCACCTCCACGGCCAGCACGATCCGCCCGTCGGCAGCCCGCGGCAGCAGCAGACCTGGCCCTGACCGGCCCCTCCGCGCACAGCACCGCGTCCGTGAGATCGAAGAGCAAATCCGCGCGGGCGTAAAGGCGCTCGGAGAACTCGACCCGAAAACGGGACAAGACGCCCAATGCATCACCAGCTGGCACATCGGCAGGCAGACTCGTACACAGCGGCCGTTCTCTCGTGCTTCTTGGCTCGACATCTCGAAGCGTCGAGAACGGCCGCCTCCGCTGTCCCGGAAAGAACCGCAGATCAGCAGGTCAAGTGATTACCGAGGTTAAAACAAGCTCAGCAGGCGTACCAGTTGCTCCACCCGCTGCCGCCGCTGAACGTGTTGCACCAGTAACCGCCGTCACTGCCGAGGACCTGCACAGTGGGGTTACCGCCGGAGAACGACGCCCACACGCCGCCCTGGACGTCGTGGCTGGTGCCGAGGGTGCCCCAGACGGACCAGGACCCGCCTGCGCTGGACTGGTAGCTGTGCCAGACCTGCCGGTCGCTACCGATGACCACGAACTCGTACCGTCCGTCCGGCCAGTCGAGCCGGCGGATGGTGGATCCGCACAGGACCACCGCGTCGGCCGGGCCACCGGAGGAGAAGGAGATGCTGCAGGCTCCGTTGAGCAGGGCACTCGCGGCATCCGGGCTCTCGACGGCGACCGGCGCGGCGGTCGCGGCGGCGCCCCCGCCCGGAGCCGGTGCAGCCTGCGCGGCGGCGACGGGGCTCAGGGCAGCCGCAAGCACCAGCGCGATCGTGGCGAGCTTTCCGAGCTTCTTCATGGTTCCCCCCAGGGATGATGTGACGACCCTGCCGACGGGCGGATGCTGCCGTCGGCAATAGATAGTGTGCGGTGCAACAGGTCACCTTTCCAGAGCCGCCGGACATCCGGCCATCCATGTGACTCGAAGTCACCGAACCGGTTTGGAAATCCCACCGATTTCAACCGCCCCCCACACAAGGCTGTCGCCGACGAGGCCGGTGACAGCCCACGCCATCTCGTCGGCCCCGAGTGCCGCACCCGCGAAGAACACGGTCGGGGCGGTGGCGAAATCGTCGGGCTCGGCCGCGCCGTAGGTAATTCCGCGCTCGGCGCGGTGCCCGGTGATCCGGAGCATGAGCATTCCTGCCGCCCGGCGACACCGCACTGCTCAAACGGCCGTCCACGGCGTGCCGCCCGTCGGCTACGAGCTTACGGTCGATCAGCCGCCGGACGAAGGGGGCCAGGAGATGACGCAGCCGCCCAACCCCGACGAAAGTCGTCCCCGGCCTCCCGCAAGCGGTGCGCCGGGCCCTGGCGGACAACCCGGCTGGGGCACCGGCCCCGCCCCGGCACACCGGTACGGTGCCCCGCCGCCTCCCCCGGCCCTGCCCGCGTCGGCGGGCGGGGCAGGCCGGGCCCGCCGTGGATGTGCTGGTGGAAGCGGGCGGGACAACCCCGGAGGGCGGCCGGACAGGACCGGACAGCGGTCGACGCAGTGAGCGGAAAGCAGCAGCCCGGTGGCCGGGGCGGGCCGCAGCGGGCCGCGGTGGCCAGGAGCAGCAGGCGCCCCCGGACAGGAGCCGGTAATGCCAGGCCCGCCGGTGGTCAGGGGGTGCTGGTGCCCTTCGGCGCGGCGGGCGGCCAGGCGGTCGGCGATGTAGCGGCGGCCGGCCTCCAGGTCGTAGCGGGGCCGGGCCCCGCGCCCTCCAGCCGCCGGGGTTTCAGCGGGTCGTCGCCTCGCGGAGGTGTTCCAGATAGCGGTTCGGGTCGCTGCCGTGGGCCTGGTCCTGGGCGCCGTGGCGGACATGGGCCAGCTCCCCGTCCGGGGTGATGCGCAGCGTGGTGGTGGCGGCGTGGGGGGTGTCGGTGCGGCGCAGGGTGTCGGCGTCGGTGACGGGGGTGTCGGGTCCGAACATGGCGGCTGCCTGGTGGGCGGTGGCGGCCGGGGGTGTCCGGTGCGGTTGGCGCTGCTGACGTAGAGGCGTGGGAAGCGGTCGAGCAGTGGGGTGAGGGGTTGCCAGCGGGCGCCGAAGAGGAGGAGGTGTCCGTCGCGCAAGGCGGGGGTGGACCAGGCCGGTGGCGGTGTGTGGGTGCGGGTGGGCACAAGAAGGGTGACCAGGTGGTCACGCAGCAGGGTGTGCGCGGTGCGCAGGGCGGTCGGTGTCAGGTCCAGGTGGGTGGTGAGGTCGGTCCAGGTGGTGTCGTCGTGGGCCCACAGGGCGACTTCCTGGCCGGTGGGGCGGCCTTTGGCCTGGTTGACGGCCTGGGGGGTGGTGGCGGTGACGACGTAGGTGAGCGGGCTGGGGTTGGGCAGGACGGCGGCCTGTCCGGCGGTCAGGGCGTGGGCGGCCGCGCTGGTGTCGAGTGGGGCTGTGGGTCGCATGGGGCGGGTCCGTTCAGGAGTGGGGCGTGCCGGCGGTCAGGCCGTCGAGGTAGGCCGCGAAGTCGGCGTCGGCTATGACGGCCTGGTTCAGGCGGTAGGCGCGGTCCTTGACCCAGGCCAGGGCGGTGCTGGTCTGGGCCGCGTCGAGCCGGTGGCCGAGCCGCTCGGCGACCGCGCTCAGGACGCGCCGGCTGGCGAGGTGGGTGAGGACAACGGTCGGGGCCAGCCCGAGGTGCTGCTGGGGGTCGTATGGCTGGAAGGTGCGCGGGTGGGTGAAAGCGGTTCCGGTGGAGATGGTGGCGACACCGCTGCCCACGACGGGGGTGGTGACGGTGAGCGGGACTCCGGTCTCGGCGGACACCATCCGCGCGATCGCCGGCAGCCGGGTCAGGTCCGGTTGCGTCCACCACGGTTCGCAGCCCGGCCCGAGGACCTGTTCGGCCTTGACTCGGTCGTGGGCGAGCAGGAAGAGCAGCTGTTCGGTGGCGGTCATGCCGCTGCGTTCGGCCATGCCCAGCCACGAGCAGGCCGCCACCCGTACTCCGCTCTCCATTGCGGCCAGGGTGTTGGCCAGGCCCAGGCCGAGGTCGTTGTGCAGGTGCGAGACCAGGACCGCCTCCGGCCCCGCGCCGGCCGCGGTCCGCTGGAACAGGGTCCGGGTCTGGCCCGGCAGCAGGTCACCGACCGTGTCGGCCAGCACGATCGTCCCCGCCCCCTGGGCCGTCATCGCGCCCGCGTACTCGGCCACCAGGCCGTGGTCCGCGCGGGGAGCGTCGACCAGGCACACGTCCACCGCTGTGCCGTCCGCCAGACCCACCGCTTCCTTCACCACGTCCAGGCCCTCGCGCAGGGCATCGCGGGCGCCGGTGTGCACCAGGGCGCGGGCGGTCGCCTCGGAAGCGGCGACGATCACCATGACCCGTGCGTGCGCCGCACCCCGCACCGCGCGCAGCGCCTGCCGCACGTCCGCCACCGTTCCCCGGCAGATCGCGGACGGGCTCACCGAATCCTGCGCCTCCGACGCGACCTGCCGGGTCGCCTCGAACTCCTGCCCGCACACGGAGGGGAAGCCCGCGGCGAACACCACGTGCCGGGGCCCGTCCGCCCCGAACACCGCCCCCTGCGCCTGGGCCAGCTTGACCCGGAAGCCGGCGCTCATCAGGGTCTTGGCCTGCGCGCCGTCACGCGCGGACTCCTCGAACAGCACGACCCGGCCCGCCCTGGCCGACTCCCTCACCACGTCCACTGACGACAACGCCCCACCCCTGCCTCGGCACGGCGCTTGCGCACCGCGATACGTCAAGATCCACCCGGACGGATCGTAGAGCACTCCAGATCAACGATGCTGACACTGCATCGCCCCGGCCCCGGGGCACCGGCGGCCATGCCCCAGCACCCTGATCACGGCGCAGCGGGCCCTGGAGGACGCCCAGGCCGCCCAGGCCGCACGCCGCGCGCACCTGGCGACGCTGCCGGGCCGCAGCGGCAACCTGGACGCGGCCCGGGAGGGGCTCGCCGAGGAGGCGCCGGCGGAGTCCGCCCGGCTGGAGGAAGCCGAGCGCCCGGCGGCCCATGCGGTGTGGGCCAACGGGTACTGGGCCGGACTGTCGGGCGAGGACCACGTCACCGCCCGCAGCCGCCTCCAGCACACCGACACGCAGACGCAGGACGCGGCCACCTAGCCAGGGCGCCGGCGGGCCAAGCCGGTGGTCAGGTGGTGACTTCGTCGAGGGTCTCGGCGATGAGGACGGGCAGGACGTGGCAGGCCTTGGCCAGGAGCCGCTCGATGGGAACCGCGTGGACGCTCGCGTCGACGTCGATGTGGCGGGCCCACTGGGCCGGCTGGTAGCGGGCAAGGGTGGACAGCGCGTGCAGGACCGCTTACCAGGCCATCAGCGGGTGTATGCCACGTGCCGACTTCGCCACCGCCGGGGTGAAGTACCAGGCGCCGTTGTGTCAGCCGGTGATGCGCCGCAGACGGTCGAGGTGCTCGTCGGGGAACGCGTACCTCCCCTCCAAATCCGCCCAGTTCATCACCAGCTCGCCCCAGCCGTCCTGGTACCTGGTCGGTGCCGGAACCCGGGGCCGACGAGGTAGCGGAGCGCGACGGGGACGGTGTGCCGGCAGTCTGCCAAGGACGCCGGGTGCCCCGCTGCGCCGTGCCGGGCCCTACAGCCCCGGAGTGCGCGGGGGTTCGGTTCGCCGCTGCCTGGTTGCCTCGAAGGCGGCGGCGAAGCACTTGCCCAGCTCCGCGCGGACGTCCAGGGCCTGGTCCGCACCGTCAACCAGCCGACCTTGGAGAACCAGCAGCTGCGAGGCGAGCTCACCGCTCCGCGCGGCCGGCTGCGGGTGCTGCCCGGACAGCCTCACACCGCGGCCCCAGCACGCCCACCGGCTGAGCACGCAAGCCCCTGCCGACCTGTCCTCCCCACTCGCGGAGGAGATGACAAGCAGTTCAACGCCGCCATGCCCAGTTCGGTGCGGGTGCGCTGGAGGAGCTCGCGGACGGCCGGCTCGCGCCGCCAGGGCGCGAGGGCGGCGTTGAACTCGCGGACGTAGTCCTTGGCCCGGGAGGACTGGACGCGGGCGAGGATGTCGACGGCCTGGTCGCCGAACCGCAGGCCCTGGTCGAGGTCGCGGCTCTGGAGGTGAGCGGTCCCCACGATGGCCAGGCGCATGCCGACCGAGCGGGTGAACACGCCCGGCTGCATGGTGGTGGCCTGCGCGTTCCAGGCCAGGGCGGCCTTGGGGTTCTTGAGGTCGCGGAAGATCTCGGCGGCGTCCGCGGAGAGCCGGGCGTGGTGATAGAAGTCGATCCATGTGGGTTCGCCGGCGCCGTCGCGGGCCTGGTCGAGCAGGGTCTCGGAGGCGGCCAGCGCGGCCGAGGCGGCCTTGGCGTTGTTGTCGCGGGCGTGGGCCCTGGCCTCGATGAGCTTGGTGAAGGCCAGCACCCGGGGGGCAGCCTCGCCCTTGGCCCGCTGGAAGGCGCCCTGGGTCATGTCGATGGCCTCGCTGGCGAAGCCCCGCAGCAGGGTCTGCATCGCCATCGTGGTGAGGACATAGCAGCCGAGCTCGACGTCGCCGCCGGCCCGCGCGAGGCGGAGAGCCTGGATGAAGTGCCGCTGGGCGGCGTCGTGCTGGCCGACGTCGAAGGCGGTCCAGCCGGCCAGGCGGGACAGCTCGGCGGTCACCGAGAACAGCTCGCGGCCCACGTCGTCGCTGAACGAGCCGTTCAGCAGCGGCACCGCGCGTTCCTGCAGGCAGGCGGTGACGGAGTTGGCCTTCCAGTTCCCACCGCCGTACTTCGAGTCCCACCGGCGGGCGTCGGCGGCGGCTTCCCGCAGTTCGGCGAGGTCGGCGGCGCCGACCCGGCCGCGGCCGCGGTGGGCGGAGCCGTCGTCGGCGGGGGTGACCAGCCAGCGGGTCACCGGGGTGGCGAACGCGGAGACGGCGAAGCTGGATCCGGTGAGGAAGTCGCGGCGGTTCACACTGCTCCAGAACGAAGTGGCGACGCGCACGGCGTCGGCGGGGTCTCGCGGGAAATCCAACCCCACCGCGGTGTCCGGTGTCTCCGCATCCGCCATACCGATCTCCGCCAACTGCACGGGCCGGCCGAGCCGTTCGCCGATGGCTCGGGCCAGCAGCTTGGGCACCGGCCAGTCGGGGACCATGCCCCGGCGGCACCAGTTCGCGACCGAGGTATGCGTATATGTGGTGGTCAGCCCGGCTTCGTGGGCCAGCTGGTTCACCCGCAGGGCCAGCGATTTGTGGCTGGCCCCCTGGCACTTGTCGATCATCCGGGCCAGCGCGTCGTTCGGCGGCTTGGCCCGGCGGGTGGTCGACGCCACAGCGTCCCCCTCAATCGGTCCCGCGCGGCTCTGCGCGGAGGTCGTACACCCGGCATCCGGTCGCCTACGGTCCGCAGATCACGCGGACGATGCGCACGATACCGACGGCGCAGGCCCAGCGGTGCACCCGGGCGACGACGGAGACGGTGGCACCGTGGGCGATGGCCGAGACGCTGTCGCCCTCGTCGGAGTCGTCCAGGTCACCGGCCCAGGGCCGCCCAGCCTTCGTGGTGCTCACCCCGCGACTCGCGCACGTGGCCCTGCTTGACGCGCGAACGGGGCGCCAGGGTGGTCGGGCCGCTAGCGTGCCTTGGAGAGAACGGGATCGATCCACACTCCGCGGCCGAGCTGATCTCCCCAGGCGCAGCCGTCGATTCCGAGGCTGACGCGGAAGGCTCCGCTCACATCCAGGGTGATGGTTTCCACCGCATCTCCGGGGCCCATGGTCAGTTCCTTTTTTCGCGTGCCCTCCACGTCGATGTAGAAGAGGAAAGTATGGCTGGAAGGGGTGTCGTCCCCGACACCGAGGCGGGTGGTCAGCGTCGTGTACTGGCGGTCCAGTTGCCAGGTGTACTTGCTGCACAGGCCGCTCAGCGCGGTGGGGTAGGAGCGGGTGTCGACCTTCTGCCCGCCTTTGAGATAGCCGTCGCCGGTCGTCTCGACGGGGAGTAGATCACGGACGAGCGAGAACGGACCGGTGCCGGAAGGGGCCGGTGACGGGGCACCACTGCCGCCGGCGCCCGGCGTCGGTGGGGGCCCGGCGTGGTCCGGGGCGGCGGTGACGGTGACGGTTGCGGTCGCCGTCACCGTCTCGGTCACGGTCCTGGCCGTCGGCGAGTTCACGACGGCGGGAAGGCCGAGGAACCCGAGGACGAGGCCGAACACCGCGGTGATCGCCGACACGACGGCCGCCAACTCTCCCAGCCTCCTGGCCGGCACGGGTGAAGCAGCGGCCTCGCCCTCCAGCCCTGAAGTGTCAGGAAGGGGGCCGGGATCCGGCGAGCCCACGGGCGGCGGAGGAACTCCCGGTCGAGGTGGTTCGGCTGGACTCACTGCTTCCCCCGCAACTTCGGCTTCCTTGCTGTAATTCTCTTGCACGCAGGCTGCGTTCAGGTGGCTTACCAAAAGACTGACCGCCGTCGGACCCACCCGCAAGACCGGCGCCACCACGATGCCGCCCCGCAACGGTCGTCCGAGAGCCGAGCCACGGACTGATCGCGTCCACGGACCCGAAGGCCGGGCTCCTCGCCGGCGAGGCTCCGCCGGCGAGGAGGACGAGGCGGGTGATCCGCACGCGCTCCGGGTACGCCGATGAGCGGCGCGCCCGGCCGGCCCGGTCGGCGGGAGCAAGTAGAGGTGACGCCGTGGCGGGTGTCGGTCAGAGGCGGGGCTGGGGCGGGGGAAGGGGCCTACCGGTGAAGACGCGGTCCTGCGGGTCGTCGAGGATCTGCCGGATCCGGCCGGACATGTCACGCACGTCACGGACGGCCTTCAGGAGATCGGTCACGGAGGAGGCGAAAGCGCCGGTGTCGGAGCGGTTGGCGGCCTCGGCGCACCGGCCGCCTGCGACGAGGGCCGTCACCCCGAACCGGTGCCAGGCGGCCTGCGCAGCTGGGTCCGGGACCTGGAAGTAGTAGACCTCCCAGCCGGCGATGTTGCGGAGGTCGACGCAGAACGGACGTACCTTGGTCATCAGGGCGGGGGTGATGTCGATCCGCTCGTCGTGCCGGGCCTCGCCAAGGACCTTCACCAGTGCAGCGCCGTCGGCCATCGCGTTCTCGACCAGGTACCGGCCGCCGACCCGGTACCAGGCGTGGACCTGGCGCCACCGCATGCGCGCCGACACCGGGAGAATCGGCAGCCCCATGATCCGCTGGAACTCCGCCTGGGCGGCGGGCGACACCGTTTTGGCCACCGGCCGCAGCTGGCCGGGCACGTCGGCGACGAGGAGGATCACCGCGGTGGCGAGGGCCACAACGCACGTGCCGAGACCGAGCGTCGGCAGGACGCGCTGGCGCCCGGCCGGTGGACCGACGGCCGGGGAGGGCCGGGGGCGGCGCGCCGTCCTAGAGTCGGCCGTCCTGCGGGCGAGCGCGGCGAGGGCGGTGACCAGCAGAGCGGTGACCGGCGCCACCAGCAGTGCCGCGTGGATGACGAGACGGAACGTGAGGCCGCCCTGCAGTTGCCGCCAGGCGGGCCGCCAGCCGCACGTGTCGTTCAGGACGGACAGCGAACCGAGGCAGCCGTCGGCGGAGATCAACAACACCATGCCGCCGATGCCGAGCAGCGCGGCGGTGCCGGAGGCCACCAGAGCCGCCGGCAGCCGGAACGCGGGTACGCGGGCGGCCGCCGAGGCCGCGACGGCCGCGCCGAGGACGATCGCCGCCAGGCACCAGAGCGCGTAGCTGAAGGCATACAGTCCTCCGCGCTGCCCCACCCCCGCGTGCAGGTGGTGCAGCCAGGCCTGGACGGCGGCGACGCACACGACGGCGAACGCTCCGCCACCGAGCGCGGCTCCGAGGGCCCTGCGCAGGGACGGCAGGAGCGGGACCGCAGCGGTGCCCGGCCCGCCACGCCGGCTGCCGACCGCCCACAGGGCCAGCGGAACGACCCACGACGTGACGGCGGCGAGCGGCACCAGCGGCACCCCGACCACGTAGCGCAGCGGGGGAACGACCCGGGCCATCAGGGCGCTGGTGTCCGGGCGGACCGTGCCGGTACCGGGGAACCACTGGACGACCGCCTGCCGGGCACCCGCGCCGTCGTACCAGGCGCCGTGGACGTACATCGCACCGTAATAGTCCCACCAGGTGAACCAGACCGACAGGACGAGCCAGCCCGCCACCAGGCCGAGCGCCAGCGGGAACCGCAGTGAGCGGCCAGGTCGGACGGTTGCCGCCAGCCGGGCGCACTGGGTGGTCCAGCACGTGAAGCCGACGGCGGCCACCACCACCAAGCCCAGCGCCCCCCATCTGGCCGGTAACCACAGGCTGCCGGTGGTGTGCCCGTTCAGTACCGAGCCGGCGACCAGGCCCGCGCCCAGCCAGAGGCCGCCGCGCACACCGGTGGGCGGGCGCCGGCCGAGGGCGGTGGTCCGGAGCACCGCCCGCCACAGCAGCGGGGCGGTCGCCGCTGCCACCACGGCGGCCGGGGCGGCCCCGACCGCCTGGTTGAGCCAGCCGTTCATCATCGCCATGTGCGGCACGAAGTGCCACATCAGGTGGTAGTTCGTCAACGCGGCGATCACGCCGATCAGGAACATCAGCAGCGCCCTGACCTCGAACAGGGGCGCGGGATCGGCGAGCGCGTCGCGGCGGACCTCCCAGGGCGGGTGGATCCGCACCAGCTCCAGGGCCCCGTCCGCCCACCGCCGCACCCCGCGAACGGCCCTCCTCGGGGGCATGGCGGCCCACACGTGTTCCAGCGGCGCCCGCCACCGCCGGGCCGTCAGGTCGGCGTGCAGCTCACGGCTGCGCAGCACCTCCGCGCGCACGACGGAGATCACGAGCACGGTCAGCACCGGCAGGGCCACCTGCCGCGCGTAGTCCGCGGAGAACAGCGTGTCGCCCCGCGCCACCAGGCGCGTGCCCCGCCAGAAGGTCACCAGCACGTACGGGCACAGGACGAGGGTGAGGAAGGACCGCCACAGCGCGACGGTGGCGTAGGTGACCGTCAGGTCCCGGTTGGCGACGTGGGCGAGCTCGTGCAGGACGACGGCGTCGAAGGTGGCAGCATCGGTGTCGCGGCAGGCGACCAGGCCCGCGTTCAGCCGCAGCCGGGGACGGCGGTTGCGGCCGAAGGCCGCGCCGTTGCGGGTGAGGACGGCGGATGCCTGGAACAGGGCCGGCACCGGGTCGACCCGGCCGGCGGCCAGCGCCCGGACCCTGGCCTCCACGACACCGGTGCGGTCGACCAGGGCCAGCTCGACGCACCGTCCGCGACGCTGCTTCCAGCGCGGCAGCACGGCCGCGATGGCCGCCGCGAACAGCAGGACCGCGGCGGGCCCGCACACGATCTGCCACCACGGGAGCGGCGGGTTGTCGCGGGCCGCGCAGGGCAGGTAGGCGAGACTCTGGCCGGTGGTGCGGAGCGTGGAGCCCAGGGTGCCGAGCCGGTCGACGTCGGCGCCGGCCGCCAGCAGGCAGCCGGTCAGGCTGCCGGAGCGGAAGGCCGTCAGGACGGGCATCAGCATCGAGCCGCTGGCCGCCACGAGGAGGACCAGCAGGAGGGCGAAGCGGGCGTTCGTGCCCGCACCCAGCACCCGCTCGTCGACAGCGGCGGGGTCCGGCCCGGCACCGGTCACCGCCGCTCCCGGGGTTCCTCCGCGCCGTCCTCCTCCGCCTGCTCGGCGGACCGGTCCTGCGGTTCGTCCGGATCGGCCAGGACGAGGCCGGCCACCACACCGTCGGCGATCCGCCGTGCGAGGTCCGGGGAGAGCCCGGCCTCGACGGCCGCGTCGAACACCATCGTGTGGACCAGACGCTGCTGTTCCCGGATCAACGGAGGGATGACCTCGGGGACCGGCGGGCGCCTGCGCATCCGCTGCCACAGCGTCGCCGTGCCGCGCGAGGCGCCGTCCACCAGGTTCTGCGCGATCCTCTCGCGGGCCCGCTCCAGGGTAAGCCACAGCATCGGCGCCACGAGTGGCACGATCTCGGCAAGGCCGAAGCCGAGCGGATCACGCTCACCACGGCGCCTGCGCAGCCTGGCGAGGACCTGGGCGTCGCTCTGCCGCAGCAGCCCCTCGACGATCACCACCTCCCCGGGCGCGCAGGCGGCGACCACATCCCGTACCAGGTCACGGACCCGGACCCCGGTCATCTGCTCGGACGTCGAACTCAACTACCCTACTCCTGAATGAAGTTCATGCGCTCATGGTGCATCCCTTGCTATACCACGGACGCCCCGGTGCGACGCGCCCGTACAGGCGATGGACGGCTCGTAGAACCGCAGGTCCGAAGGGACGGCTTGTGGCTTTTCCCCTACCTCGGAGAGCCTCGGGCGGGAGACGACTTATGAAACCGCCGCACGTCATCGGCCCGCAACACGACGGCTGGCCCTGGTCAGGTCTGGGGGAAACCGGCCGGACCACGCAGCCGATTCGGCCTCCCACCGTCCGGATCCGGTCAAGTCCCCGCAGACGCTCTTGTGGTTGCCTGGTTTCCCTGTGTCACCAAGCCGTCCGCTCCTAGGCTCGTCGGCACACCGTGGACGAGGAGGGGGACGCCCGTGGCCCGCAGGCCCGTACGCCGACGCACCATCACCGCCCGCCGCGGTCGCCGCGGTCGCCGCGCCCGGCGGGCACGCGACCAAGCCGTCCTGCTCGGCACGGGCGCCCTCGCCGCCTTCTCCCTGGCCACCGTCGCCGTCCAGTGGCTGGCCCACCATCTCCTCGCCCTCACCGGCATCATCGTCGTCGCCCTGGGCGCGGCCGCCGCAGTCGTACGCGCCCGCGCCGCCGCCGACCGCCGCGCCCACCACGCGCGCACGGCACAGCTGCGCCGCATCGGGGCGTTCACGGCAATGAGCCCGAAGGCCTTCGAGCACGCGCTCGCGGACCTGTGCCGGCGCGACGGCTGTACGAAGGTGACCGTCGTCGGCGGGTCCGGCGACCTGGCCGCCGATGTACTCGCCACCACCCCCGCCGGGCAGCGCATCCTCATCCAGGCCAAGCGCTACAGCCCCGGGAGCCTCGTCGGCTCGCAGGACGTCCAGAAGGTCAATGGCACCTACCGCGACATCCACGGCTGCGACCTCGCGGCCGTCGTCACCACCAGCACGTTCACCAAGGCCGCCGCCGCGTTCTGCACCCGGGTCGGCATCCGCATGACCGACCACCGCGCCCTCGCCCTGTGGGCCGAAGGCACCGGTCGACCCCCCTGGCACTGACACCCCCACCGGCGAGGCCGGGCCGGGGCGCACCTGCGGCAGAGATCATCGCGCCCCTTGAGCCCGCGAGCCCGGAAAGAAACTGACGGGTGCTGATCCGGGATTCAGAGCCAGGTGATCACCCACGTCACGAAAATCGCCTACCTCAGATGGCCGGGGCCCTCACGCTCGTCGACGTGAGGGCCCCGGCTGTCGGCGTACGCCCGCGGCCCCCCGCCCCTGCTGGCCGGAACTGCGGGGAGCCGGTGTCCGTTGACACGTGGTGTGGTTCAGGTGTGGTGGCGAGCGCGGTCATTGAGGTCCTGTAGCAACACTGTCAGGAGGCGGGCCAGTTGCTGCTGTTCCTCGGGTGAGAGGGCTTCGATGAGGCCCTGCTCGTAGGTCAGGAGGCCGTGGACGGCGTTCTCCACTGCGTGGTGCCCCTCGGGGGTGAGCTCCACGGGCACGGCGCGGGTTCCGGGGTCCGGGGCGAGTCTGTGGACGAGTCCCTCGTGCTGGGCTCGGTCCACCCGTTGGGTCACTGCTCCGGGTGTGATCAGGCAGCGGGCGGCGAGCTCGCGGGTGGACAGGCGGTAGGGCCGGCCGGAGCGGCGCAGGGTGCTGAGCAGGTCGAGGGTGGCGGCGTCCATGCCGACCTGGGCCAGGGTGCGGCGGCGTTCGTCGGCCAGCAGTTTCGCGGCGTGGTGGATGCGGGTGAGGATGCCGATCGAGTCGACCGGCAGTCCGGGCTGCTCGCGTTGCCAGGCTCGGCTGATCTCCTCGGCGCGGTCAGGGCGGGGCTGGTCCGGCGTGTTCATGGTGGTAGCATCCCATACACGTTTAGCACTAAACGAGGAGTGGGGATGCGTCAGATCGTGGTCACCGGTGGCGGTACCGGGATAGGGCGGGCGGTCGCCGAGGCATTCGCTGCGCAGGGCGACCAGGTAGTGCTCACCGGGCGTCGCAAGGACGTGCTGGAGGAGACCGCCGCACACCTGGGCCCGAACGTGCGTGCCGTCGCCTTCGACGCGAGCGACCCCGGGCAGGTCCAGGCTGCGCTCGACGACCTGCCTGCGCAGGTGGACGTGCTGGTCAACAACGCCGGGGGCAACACCGACATCGGTGCCGCGCCCCCCTCTGACCTGGTTGGCGTCGCGGCGGCCTGGCGCGCGAACCTCGACGCCAACGTGCTCTCCACGGTCCTGGTCACCACCGCCCTGCGACCGCGCCTGACAGAAGGGGGAGCCGTGGTGAGTATCAGCTCCATCGCGGCCCACCGCGGCGGCTCCGGCTCCTACGGCTCCGCCAAGGCCGCCGTCGAGGCCTGGAACCTCACCCTCGCCCAGGACCTCGGCAAAGACCGGATCACCGCCAACGTCATCGCCCCGGGCTACATCGAGTCCACCGACTTCTTCCAGGGCGGCATGACCGCCCAGCGCCGCGCCGCTTTGCTCGCCCAGACAGCCAACGGCCGGGCCGGCACCCCGGCGGACATCGCGGGCACCGTACTGTTCCTCGCCTCACCGGCGGCAGGACACATCACCGGTCAGACCATGCACGTCAACGGCGGGGCGCTGTCCGGACGCTGAACGGCACGCCCGCCCACACGGAGCCGGCCCGCGCGAGCGGCTCCTTGAGTATGTCTACGGCGGTGCGGGGCGGCAACAGGTGCCGGTGGGGTGGCGCCGCAGTGCGTCGGCGAGCGGGTCGGGGTCGATCGCGGGTGTGTGTCCGAAGTCCGGGTCGCGGCTGGTGGCCAGGGCCGCCAGGGCCGTCCGGACGCCGGCGCACGGACCGTGGCCGGGCTGGAACCCGGCGAAGGCGAACAGGACCGCCGTACGGACGTCCCGACATCCGGCGAGTCGGCGGCCCTGGCAGTCCCAGTGCCTCACGCCGATCATCGAACGCCCGGTTCGGGGCCGGCCTGGACCGGGTGCGGGCCCGGACGAAGGGCCACGGCAGGAGCCTGGCAGCGCCGGCGCGGCCTCGGTCGGCGGTTACACCAGCGACCACCGCGGCACGGTCGCATCCACCGCGGCCGGGCCCACCCAGCTGTCGCGCCGAACCCCGGCGCCCCTCGGACGGCGTACCGCAATCCGTTCTCGCCGACCGCTGCCTGCGACAGTGCCTGAAGCTGACCAGTGCAGACATCGCACGTGGTGACGCGTCAAGCGGGACGGGTCTCATCAGCGGCCCGGAGTGGCGGGCTGCCAGGCGAACCGGGCGGGTCTGTAGGACTCGGGTCAGGCCGGGCGGTGCGGGGAGGTGGTGGTGACCTGGTGCAGGAGTTCGGCGTTCGTTCCGGTGCGCTTCAGGCGCTCCAGGAGCAGTTCTGCGGCCTGGTGGGTGTCGCGGCCGGCCAGGGCCCTGCGCAGGGCCCAGGTGGCGGGGGTTCGGGCGGGGCCGAGGAGGAGTTCGTCACGGCGGGTACCGGAGGCCCTGATGTCGACGGCGGGGAAGAGCCGCTGGTCGGCGAGCCGGCGGTCGAGGCGGAGTTCCATGTTGCCGGTGCTCTTGAACTCCTCGAAGATGAGGTCGTCCATGCGGGAGCCGGTGTCGACGAGGGCCGTGGCCAGGATGGTCAGCGAGCCGCCGTGCTCGATGTTGCGCGCCGCTCCGAACAGCCGCTTCGGATGCTGGAGCACGCTCGCGTCGAGGCCGCCGCTGAGCGTCCGTCCGTGGGCGGGGGCGGCGGCGTTGTGGGCACGGGCGAGGCGGGTGAGGGAGTCGAGCAGGACGACGACGTCGTGGCCGAGTTCGACCAGGCGCTTGGCCCGTTCGACGGCGAGGTCGGTGAGGGCGATGTGCTCGCGGGCGGGCCGGTCGAAGGTGGAGGCGATGACCTCGCCCTTGACCGAGCGGCGCATGTCGGTGACCTCCTCCGGGCGCTCGTCCACCAGGACGACCATCAGGTGCGCCTCGGGGTGGTTGCGGGCGATCGCTGCCGCGACCGACTGGAGAACGAGCGTCTTGCCCGCCTTCGGCGGCGCCACGATCAGGCCTCGCTGCCCCTTGCCGATCGGGGCGATCAAGTCGATGACGCGGCCGGTCAGCTGCTGCGGGCCGGTCTCCAGGCGCAGTTGCTCGTCCGGGTACAGGGGCGTCAGCTCGTGGAACGCGGGGCGGGGGCGGGCCCCGTCGACGCCGGTGCCGTTGACCGTGTCGATGCGGACCGACGTCGCCCGGGCCGCACCCGGGCGCGGGCGGGCGGCGCCGGTCAGGACGTCGCCGCGCCGCAGGCCCAGAGCACGCACCTGACCGGCGGGGAGATCCACGTCGCCGGGCCCGGGCAGGTAGCCGGACGTGCGCAGGACCGCGCTGCCTTCCCGGATGTCCAGCACCCCGGACGCCGGCACGAGATCGGGGCCGGCGGCGGTGTCCTGCTGCGGCGTGGGCCGGCCGGAGCGGCCGCGCGTGCGCGGAGCCGGGAGGACGGGCCGGCCGGTGCGGCCCGGGGTGTTCGCGGTCCGGGGCGCACTCCCCTCGGTGGGCGGGCGGGCGGTGGAGCGGGCGGTGGTGATCGCCTCGACGAGTTCGCTCTTGCGCAGGCGAACGGTGCCCTGGATGCCGAGGTCGGCGGCGAGTTGGTGCAGGTCGGTCTTCAGCAGGCCGTCCAGCGGTGTGCCGGTCGGCGGTGTGCCGGTCAGCGGTTCGGTGGTGGTGGTCACGACAGGGTGCTCCTGAGGTTGAAGGGGTGTGGTGGTCGCGGCGGGGACGAGCCGGCGGTCAACGACACGGCCGGCCGGGTACGGGGGCCGGGGAAACGCGGCACGGCCGGCGCGCCTGGCCGGCCGGGGGCCTGTCGAGGAACTGGCGGCTTCGGGCGCCAGGGTCCACGCCGGACAGGGCCCGGTGCCGGGCGATCCCCGGACCGGCTTCCTCGGAGGGGGCTCTCGCGCTCGGGCGGCATGCCGCCCGTACCGCGCTGAAAACGCCGACGGCTTGCTGGTTTCCGAGGTCCGTCGCGGCGTACCCGGGTGATGAACGGCGATCGGTCCCCGCACCACGAGGGTGGGCATCCAGGACCGCCGGTACCGAGCATAGCACCGGCGAGCCAGGAGAGCGGCGGTGTTGTGCCGGAACCGTCGCTCCGGGTGACTGTCCCCGGAGGGCGGCCGACGCACTCCGCTGCCGCTGCTCGACCGGCTCGGTGGCCTGTTCCGTCGGTCAGGGCCGGGAGTTGACCCGCTGCAGCCGCGGCCGGCTGCGGTCGGTGACGCCGCGGTTCGCAGGGCGGGTGTCCGCACCGCGGACAGCGCCGTCCAGGAACCCGCCGCTCCAGCCCTGCCGCCGCAGGGTGCCCGGTCGGGGCCTCCGGGGGTGCCTCGTCGACCGGTCGGCGCCCCCGGGTCGAGCCCGGACACCCGCCCGCCGGTGGCCTCGTCGCGCACCGCCCTCGTCGGCGGGCGCGGCGCGGTCACCAGTTCCAGGCCGCAGGTCGCGGTGGAGCCGCACCGGATCGATGACGCGCTGGGCGTGGATCCCGAGCACACGGGCCGGGTACGGGGCCGGGAGCCGGTCGGCGTTTGCCCGGGCCCGGGTGTCCGGGGCCCGCCGGGGCAGGACGGCGGGCCGCACGCACTGCCGGCGCCCGTCCTCGACCGGCTTGTGGACGCGGGCCCACGGGCCCGGGCTGCGGCGGGTGAGCTGCCGCGGCGGCGGGTGGCCGGGCGCCGGCCGGTCCGGGGTGCGGGCGGTTTCAGGGAGTCGGCAGGCCGGCTCGCAGGGCGGTGCGGTCGACCTTGCCGGTGGGCGACAGCGGCAGGGCCCGGGCGAAGTGGAGGGTGCGGGGGATCTTGTAACGTGCCAGGTACTGGCGGCAGTGGTGCAGGACCTCCTCGGGCGTGGTTCGCGCCCCGGGGCGCACGACGAGGACCGCGTGGACGGCTTCGCCCCGCTGCGGGTCGGGAAGGCCGATGGCGGCGGCATCCTGCACGTCGGGGTGCCGGAACAGGGCTTGTTCGATCTCCGCGGGGTGGACGGTGTAGCCGTTCGTGAGGATGACGTCCTTGGAGCGCCCCACGATGGTGACGCAGCCGTGGGCGTCGGCTCGCGCGAGGTCGCCGGTGTGCAGCCAGCCGAGCGCATCCGTGAGGGGCTCGGTGCGGCCGTCCTCGTCCCGGCCCGGCGTCACTTCCCTGCCGCGTACCCGCAGTTCCCCGACCTCGCCCTCGTTCGCGACCAGGCCGTCCGACGGGTTCGTCACCTGCACTTCGAGCCCGGGGACGGGCAGGCCCGCGCTGCCCGGGCACGCCCCGAGCGAGGCGTCCAGGCCCGGCCCGGACAGTTCCGTCATGCCCCAGGCCTCCCGCAGCGCGACGCCGTACCGGGTGCGCCAGGCGTCGGGCAGGCCGGGTGGCGGCTGCTGGCCGCCGGTGAGGCATTCGCGCAGACCGGGCAGGTCCGTGCCGTTGGCCAACAGCCGGATGTAGACCGCCGGCGGTCCCTCGATGACGCTGACGCGGTGGCGGCGCACGAGGTGCGCCCAGTGGTCGGCGTCGAACGGGCGTCCGCTGAGCACCGTGCAGCCCCCCGCCAGCAGCGTTGCCGTGGCCGCCAGATGGCCATAGGTGTGCGCCAGGGGCAGGACCAGCGCGACGGTGTCGTGCGGCCGGCGGTGCCGGCTGCTCCAGTAGGCGGTGGTGAGGGCGAGGGCCTGCTCGGTCTGGACGACGGCTTTGGGGGTGCCGGTGGTGCCGGAGGTGTGCATGAGCAGGCAGGCGGCGCCGGCGCGCGAGTGCGGCCACGGGCCGGGGACGGCGCTGCCACCGCCACCGCCAGCGTCGTGCGGTGGGGCGGAGGCGACGGGCAGCACCCGTGTGCGCAGTCGTCGTTCGGCGGTCAGGCGGTGAAGGTCCGCCGCCCGCTCCGGCGGGCACAGGAGTACGTCGATGTGGGAGTGGACCAGCACCCGGGTGACTTCGGTGTCCGTGAGCGCGATGTTCAGGGGTGCCACGAGCAGACCGGCGCGCAGGGCCGCCAGGTACGCGGCGAGCCATGCCGCCGAGTTGGGCAGCAGCAGTGCGCATCGCGGCGCGGGGCTGCCGTCCTGGTGCGGCCCGGGCAGCAGCCGGGCCAGGTCCGCCGACCACCGTTCCAGGGTCCGGTAGCGTACGGCGGCGTGGTCGTCGATCACGGCGACGGCCTCGCCGCCCGCCGCGACGGCGTTCAGCAGGGCGGTCCGGAAGACGTCCGTCACGAGCGTTCTCCTTGCGGTTTCCGGGGGCGAAGAGCAGGGGGCAGGACACCGGGGTTGAAGACCTCGCGGACGAACAGCGCCGGACCCGTGCCGCTGTCCAGGGTGTAGACCTTGCACGCGCACCTGTCCCAGCCGGGCCGGGTGGTGTGTCCCACGGCGAGGATGCGTCGGCGCAGGGCCAGGCCGGCACGTGCCAGGGCGCCTCCGACGGGCGAGGTGGTGTCGAGCACGGCGTCGCCGATGCGCGGGTCGAGGTCGGTGCGTGCGGCGACGTAGTTGTCCGAGACCTCGGTGCCGTCCGCCGTGACCAGCAGGGAGTGCCGCAGGAGGAACGAGGGGTGTCGGCTCGCGGCGAGTTCCCGGTGCGCGGCCGCGTCCAGCACGCCGGCGTGGACCGTGTGCACGGCGCTTGCGCGCACCCGAAGGTCGCTGTTGACCGCGGCCTGCAGGAGCGTGGTCGTCAGGCCCTCGCTGGCCAGGACCATGCGGGTGAGCGGGCTGGCGAAGGCCGCGACGGGGGCGTACTGGAGCGGTGGACAGTGGGACGCGGCCGGCTTCCGGCCTTCGGTGTCCTGGAGGGCGGGGGGCACGGGGGCCTCCTTGCAGCTAGGTGCGGGGGTGGCCCGCACGGAGTCGGTCATGGGTGCAGTGCGTCGTCGTCCGTTGTCGGTCCGGGGAGGGGCTCGCCCTGTCCGGGGGTGCGCGGCACGGTGGGCCCGGAGACGGGGGTGCGCGGCACGGTGCGCCCGGGGCCGGGGACCAGGTCGGCGTGGTCGTGGGTGAGGTACTGGCCGCTGAGGTGGTCGGCGGCTCCCGCCGCCAGCCGCAGGACGCCGCGGACGCTGTGTTCGACGGGAGTGGTGCGTCCTTCTGCGTGTTCGCGCAGGTACCAGCGTTGAATGCGCTCGGGCCAGGTTCCGGGCTGCGGTCGGCCGGTCATCTGGATCTCGGCCATGCCGATGGTGAGCTTGCCCGGGTGGTAGGAGAAGACCGGCACGCCGTGGGGATGCAGTTCGGCCGCGAGGTTCTCGGCGAACTTGATGGCGGCGGCCTTGGAGACCGAGTAGGCGGAGGCGTGCGGCCAGCGGTGTGCTCCCGCATGGCTGGCGATGATCACGATCCTGCCCCGGCGTTCGATCAGCTGGGGAACGAAAGCGTGGCAGGTGAGGAAGGCCCCGAGCACGTTCGTCTGCTGGGTGGACCACCATTGGACCGGGTCGTTCTCCCAGGCCGGGCCGACCGGGCCGGGCAGGGCGGCGTTGACCACCAGGACGTCCGTGCCGCCCTGCTCGGCCCGCAGACGCCGGGCAAGGTCCCGCAGAGCCGCATGGTCGGTGCTGTCGGCCGCCGCGGTGCCCAGCTCTCCGTGCCCGGCCAGGGCGGAGCGGGTGGCGGCCAGGGCGTCGGGGTCGCGGCCGGTGACGGTGACCCGGGCGCCGTGGACGAGGAAGGCGCGGGCCATCTCCCGGCCCAGGCCGCGGGAGCCGCCCGTGATCAGGACGTTCGCGCCCGCGAGCCGTGCTTCGGGGGCGGCGGCGTCGTTCTCGGCGGGTGCGCCCGGCAGCGTTTCGCGGCCGGTGTCGGCCGGTGCGGCGGTGGGTGCGGCCGGCCTGGAAGAGGTGGTTGACACTGGTGCTCCGGGGGTCGTCGAGGCTGGGGCTGGGGGCTCGGGCCGGGGTGCGTGAGGCGGCCGTTCGGCCGGGGCCACCCCGGGGGGGCGTCATCGCGCATCAAATCGTTTCTGCACGAAGGAGGGCGTGTCACGGGCCGCGCCCCTGGGCCCGCCCGGCTGCCTTTTCCGGGGCGCGGTCCGTGGCCTCGACCAGTTGCGTCGCGCGGCCGCGCCAGGGAACGGCCCGTGCCGGACTCGACGAAAGGTGCGCTGAAAGCATCACGACAACCCCCCTGGCGTTGACCGGCCCGCGTTCGACGGAACTCCCCCACGGAGCGGCCACGGTCGCGCGACGGCCAACCCGACCGCGGGCCGCGCCCGGCTTCTCCGCGCTGCCCCGAGGACGATCAACGAGAGCGTCGATCACGGGTCACGGCCCCTGGGCGGCATCACCCGAACGGTGTCCGCCGCAGTCCCCGCGCCACGACGAACCACCGGGTTCCCGCCTCCGGACGCACCCTGTCGGCCGCGGTGGCACCGCGCGGAACGGGAGCACTTCGACGGGGGCAGAAGCCCGCGAACGAGCCGGGCGGCCGGAAGCCGTCCGCTCCGTTCCGGCGGTCGGCGCGGTGTTCGCTCCGGCGGCTGCTACAGGCCTCCGGTGCTGCGGTAGGCGGCGTCCCCCGCCGGACGTCAGCCCGCGCCCCGCCTGCTGCCCTCTCCCCCGGTGCGCGGACCGGGAGTACTGACGAGCAGGGCCGGCCGGCAGTACGAACCGCTCGTGGAGGATCGCTTCCCCCGGCCCGGGTGACCGTTTCCCCAAATATTCCGGGGCCGGTGGACGAGGGTCGCGGTACGGTGCGGCGCATGAGTGCGGATGGGGCCCCGGCAAGGCCGTTGCTGCTGCTGGACGTGGACGGGCCGCTGAATCCGTATGCCGCGAAGCCCTCCCGTCGGCCGGGCGGGTACGAGACGCACCGACTGTCGACCCCTCGCTGGGTCGCGGCCGAGAAGCTCCGGTTGTCCAGTTGGGGCACTCCGGACAAGCGGCCCAAGCCCTTGCGGGTCTGGCTGAACCCCGGTCACGGTCCCGAGCTGGCGGCGCTGCCCTTCGACCTGGTGTGGGCAACGACGTGGGAGGAGGAGGCCAACGCCTACGTCGCTCCGGTCCTCGGCCTTCCCGAGCTGCCGGTGATCACCTGGACCGTGCCCCGCCCCGAGCCGGGCGGCGGGGTGTTCTGGAAGACCCCGGACATCGTCGCGTGGGCGGGCGGGCGACCGTTCGCCTGGCTGGACGACGAGATCTCGTCCGCGGACCGGGACTGGGTGGCGGTGCACCACGCCGGTCCGGCTCTGCTGCACAGGATCGACGCTCGGCTCGGGCTGCGGTCGGAGGACTTCACGGTGCTGAGGGCGTGGGCCTCGGACCCGGCCGTGGGAGCGGAGCTCGGTTCCCGGTGATCCTCCCGGGCCCCACGCCGGATGACGACCGGGCTTCATGCTGACGCTCCTGCTGACGCGAGTGGGTTCGCCGAAGACCCACGGGCGCTCCACCGTGAGGCCGGTGGCCGCTGTACGTCCCGTCTACACGTCCCCGTCGGCCTGCCCGGCGGCCGGACGGGGGCGCAGCAGGGCCGCCGCCAGGAGGGCGGTGGCGGCCAGGCCGACCGCGGCGATCACCGACACGGCGGTGAAGCCGCGGTCGTAGGCGAGCTGTGCCGACTTCAGCACCGCGTCGGCGGTGCCGGAGGGCAGTTGCGCGATGACGTCCTGCGCCGCGGCGAACGACTTCCCGGCTCGGTCAGCGGCAGCGTTGGGCGTGCCCGTACCGGGCCCTCTTGCCGCCGGTCAGCCGGGGCTGCCCCGCAACGGGTCAGGTGCAGGTGCGGTCCTTCGCGGGGAGGCGGCCCGTCGTCAGGTAGCGGGTGACGTCGGCGTCGGCGCAGGTCGGGCGGCCGTTCACCAGCACGCCGTGGCCCTCGCCGCCGGCGACCGTGACCATACGGGCGCCGTGCAGGAAGCGCCGCATGCCCCGGGCCATTTCCACCGGCGTCTGGGGGTCCCACTCGTTCTGGACGATGAGGGCCCGGGCACCGTTGTTGATCACGGTGGCCGTCTCTCGCGGGGCGGACTTCCAGAAGGCGCAGGGCTGGATGGTGGCGCCGAAGTCGCCCGCGAGCGGGCGGGTGGCGCGGTCGCGGACGATGTCGCGGCGGTACTGCTCCGGGTCGCGCGGCCAGTCCCCGCCCTCCGCGCACAGCACCGCCCAGGTGACGGAGGCGTTGTTGTCCGCGTCCGGTGTCTGCGGCGGAGTCTCGGCCTGCGCGACGCCGGCACCGCTGCCGGCGGGGGCCGGGGTGCCCGAGGCCGCGGCCCTCAGCGCGGCGATGAACGGGGTGATGGCCTCGACCCGGACGAAGGACCGGTACTGCCCGCGGATCGCGCCTCCGTCGAACACCTGTCCCGCCAGGGTGATCGGCTCCCGGTCGGCGCGGGCGACCAGGTCCCAGAACGTCGCGCGGACCTCCTGCGGGGTCGTGCCCAGGCCGAAGGCCGCGTCCCGCTCGGCGGCCCAGCGGGTCCAGCGGGTGAAGGCGGATTCGGCGGCCTCGGCCGCTCCGCGCAGCACGCCGCGCCAGACGAGGGCGGGGTCGAGGGCGCTGTCGAGGACGAAGCGGTCCGCGCGCCGGGGGAACATCTGGGTGTAGACGGCGCCGAGGTAGGTGCCGTACGAGAGCCCGAAGTAGGAGATCCTCCGCTCGCCCAGCGCCGCCCGGACGACGTCCATGTCCCGGGCCGTGTTGCGGGTGGTGATGTGCGGCAGCAGGTCCCCGGCCTTGGCCGAGCACTTGTCCGCGATGCTCCGCGCCCGGGCGATGTCCTGACCGAACGTCGCCGCCGAGTAGGGGTGGTTGAGGACCTGCTCGTCCCCCACCAGGCCGCAGTGGACGGGTGCGCTGCGTCCGACCCCGCGCGGGTCGAAACCGATCAGGTCGAATCGCTCCCGCACCTCCGCCGCCAGCAGCGGCGCCATCCCGGCCGGCATCGTCAGCCCCTCGGCACCCGGCCCGCCGGGGTTCATCAGCAGCACTCCCCGCCGCTTCGCCGGGTTCTCCGCCCTGATCCGGGACACCGCGATCCCGATGGTCCGGCCGCCCGGATCGGCGTAGTCCAGCGGCACCGTCACCACGGTGCACTCCACTGAGGCCGGCTGGTCCTGCGCGCACTGCTCCCAGCGCAGTTGCTGCCTCCCCTCGCCCGGCAGCGCCGGGCCGTCCGCAGCGGACGCGGTCGCCGGTGCGAGCGCCGCCAGCACGGCCGCTGCCGCCACCGTCACAGAAGTCCTTCGTCCAATACGCAGCATCGAGCCGCCCCCTCCGCGGAACCCACTGTCCCGGACCGCCACCAGTCTCGGGCCGTCCACGGCCGCCGCGGGTCCCGCCGTGGGATGACTTCAGGGTCCGCCTCAAGTACCGCCGGCAGGACCCTGCTCCTACGGGCCCGACACCACCGGCTCCGGGGCGGCCGCGCCACGGCCCGCCACCCGCGGTGCCCCGCAGGCCGGAGCGAAGGCTGCCCGGCCCGGCCGTCAGGGCCCCGATCGCCGCCGTGCCGGACGCTGTCCGCG
>NZ_JBHJRC010000116.1:0-23679 GCF_042261735.1 Kitasatospora sp. NPDC056327
GAGACGTCGAATCCGTAGGGGGTTTTCTGGAGGACGCGGTCGTGGGGGGTGAGGTGGTAGGTGTTCTGCATCCAGGTGAGGCGGTTGACGATGCCCTGGTGGGGGATGGTGACGCCCTTGGGGCGGCCGGTGGAGCCGGACGTGAAGATCACGTACGCGGGGTGTGCGGACGAGAACGCCCCGCGGTCCGGGTCCGTGGACGTGTGGGCCCCGGCCTTCTCGATCAGGGCCTCGGTCACGGTGACGGGTGCGTCGGCGCGGCTGAGGAGGTAGTCGATGCGGTCGGCGGGGTGGTCGGGGTCGACGGGGAGGTAGGCGCCGCCGGCTTTGAGGATGCCGAGGAGGGCGACGACGAGGTCGGTGGAGCGTTCCATCACGACGGGTACGACGGTCTCGGGTCCGACGCCGTGGTCGATGAGCAGGTGGGCGAGGCGGTTGGCGCGCGCGTTGAGTTCCTCGTAGGTGACCGACTCGTCCTCGAAGAGCAGGGCGAGGGCGTCCGGTGTGCGGGCGGCCTGGGTCTCGAAGAGGTCGGGCAGGGTGCCGGACGGGACGTCCACGGCCGTGTCGTTCCACTCCTCCAGCACCCGCTCCCGCTCCGCCGGGCCGAGCAGGTCGATCCGGGCGAGCGGCCGGTCCGGCTCGTCGAGGTCGGCCAGGGTCTCCAGGAGCCGCGCGAACCGCCGGGCGTGCCCGGCCACTTCGGTGGGGTCGTACACGTCGGGGTTCGCGTTGACGACCAGCCGCATGCCCTGACCGGCCCGGTCGTAGAGCACGAACGCCAGATCGTCGACGGAGGCCTCGCTGAGGCTCCGGACCGTGGCGGGGTGCCCGGCGAAGCTCAGGTCCTGGTGGAAGGCCATCACGTTGACGAGCGTGCCGAACAGCCGGGTGCCGCCGGCGTCGGTCAGGCCGCCGACGAGGCCGAGGTCCCGCTGGAGGTCCTCGTAGCGGTAGCGCTGGTGGCGCAGCGCTTCGCGCATGGTGGCGCCGGCCCGGCGGGCGAGCTCGGTGAGCGAGGTGTCGGGACGCACGGTGAGGCGGATGGGTAGGACGTTGGCGAGCATGCCGGGGGTGCGGCGCTGCAACGGGGTGGCGCGGCCGGTCACGGGCAGGCCGAGCACGAGGTCCTCCGCCCCGGTGAGCCGGTGGGTGTACAGCGCGGTGGCGGCCGTGGCGAGGACGGGCAGGCCGGTCCGCAGCCGGCGGGCGGCGGCCCGGATCCGGTCGGCCGTGGCGGGTGCGAGGTCCTCGGTGTGGCGGACGCAGCCGTGGGCGGCGGGGGCGGAGCGTCCGCCGAGGCCGACGGTCTCTGGCCGGCCGGCCAGCCGTTCGGTCCAGTACCGGCGGTCGGCGGCGAACTGCTCGGAGGCGCGGTAGGCGGCGTCCTCCGCGAGGAGGTCGGGGTAGGGCGGGAGCGGGTCGCCGACGGGGCGGCCCTCGGCCAGGGCGGTGTAGATCTCGGCGACGCGGACGGCGAGCAGGGAGCCGCTGTAGGCGTCGCCGGCGGCGTGGTGGCCGCGCTGGTACCAGAAGAACCGGTCGCCGGCCGGGAAGAGCGCCATCGCGTAGGCGGGTCCGCGTTCCAGGTCGACCGGCCGGGCGAGGTCGGCCCGGGCCCATTCCCGGATGGTGTTCCACGGGTCGGGGTCGTCACGCAGGTCGGTGACCGGGACGGTCGCCCCGGCGACCGGGGCGACGGTCTGGCGGACCTCGCCGCCGGTCTGCGGGAAGCGCAGCCTCAGCACCTCGGTCTCGGCGACGAGCCGGTGCAGCGCCTGCTGGAACAGTGCGGTGTCGACGGGGCCGTGGATCTCCAGGCACTCGGCGATCTGGTACGTGGGGTTCGCGGGGTCCAGCTGCTGGGCGAACCACATGCCGGACTGACCGGCCATCAGAGGCCAGGAGTTGGCCTGGGTGTCCGACATCTTCAGTGCTCCGGTTCGTTTGCCAGGGGCCGCCGGGCAGGCGGCGTCGACCGATCGGCCTCGGCCGTCTGCCGGTCCGAGGGCGTTGGGGAAGAGGAAGGCGAGGGAGGGAAAGGCGGGGGAGGGAAAGGCGGGGGAGGGAAAGGCGGGGGAGGGGAACGTCGGGGGAGGTGCCCGCGCACGGCGTCGTGCGGAGCGGGGTGCGGTGGGCCAAAGTGTGCGGGTGCCGCAGGCCGGGGCGGGGCCGGTCAGCGGCCCTGCCAGCGCGGTGGCCGCTTCTCGACGAAGGCGCGGGGGCCTTCCTCCGCGTCCGCGCTGTGCATCCGGCGCTCCTCCCAGGGGAAGCGGGTCGTGAACGCCTGCTCCAGGGGCATGGTGACGGCTGCGGCCGCCGCCTCCTTGATCGCGCGGACCGCGAGCGGGGCGCACCGCAGGACGTCGTCGACCCAGGAGTCCACGCAGGCGTCCAGGTCGGCCGCCGGGACGACCTCGTTGACCAGCCCGAGTTCGTGGGCCCGGGCGGCGGTCATCGGGCGGCCGGTGAGCAGGTGGCCCATGGCGGCCCGGTAGGGGGCCTGCCGGGTGAGCCGGAAGACGCCGCCGGCGCCGGCCGTCAGGCCGAGCCGGGCCTCGGGGAGGGCGAAGGTGGCGGTGTCGGCGGCGACGACGATGTCGCAGGCGAGCGCCAGTTCGAAGCCGCCGCCGAAGGCGTGGCCGTTGACCCGGGCGACGACGGGCTTGGCCAGCCCGAAGCGCTCGGTGAGCCGGGGCCAGCCGGGCTTGCCGCGGCTGCCGAAGGTGGCGGGGGCGTTGCTGCCGTCGGCGATCCGGGCGGCGAGCTCCCTGAGGTCCTGGCCGGCGGAGAAGGCGCGCTCGCCCGCGCCGGTGAGGACGGCGAGCCACAGCTCGTCGTCCTGCTCGAAGTCGTCCCAGACGCGGGCGAGTTCCTCGTGGGTGCGGAGGTCCATCGCGTTCAGGACCTCGGGGCGGTCGAGCGTCACCCGGGCGACGCGGCCGTGCTTCTCGTAGCGGATCCGGGTGAGGTCTGCCAGCTCCATCGGCTCTCCGGCTCTTCTGGGGTGCATGGGTCCGAGGGGGTCCGGCGGCGGCCGGTCCGGGCCGTCCGGTCAGACGGCGGCCGGCGCGGCCGGCGTGGCGGGTGCCCCGGTGGTGGCCGCCCCGGCGAAGCGGCCGACCTTGCCGATCACGTCCTGGCTGTAGAGGCGCAGGGCCTGCTGCACCGCGAACTCGGCCATGTACTGCCGGAACTGCTCCGGCGGTTCCTCGGCCAGGTTGAGCATCCGGCGGTTGGTGACCACGGCCGGGCTGTCGAGCCGTTCGAGCGACTCGGTCACCGCTCGGTCCATCCGGTCGGGTTCGACGACCTCGTCGAGGAGCAGCCGGGCGTCGGGCTCGGTGGCGTGGAGGCGGCGGCCCCAGAGCACGACCTGACGCGAGACCCGGCCGCCGGCCAGCCGGCCGAGGCGCAGGTTGCCGGCGCCGGGCACGATGCCCTCCTGGGCGGCCGGCAGGCTGAGGTAGGAGTCGGTGGCGGCGACCACCCGGTCGAAGACCATCAGCAGCTGGGCGCCGCCGCCGATGGCGAAGGTGTCGACGGCCGCGACCCAGGGCTTCTCGATCACCGGGGTGTGCCAGGCGCCGGAGTGATCGGCCCGCACGCCGCGGAAGATCTTGTTGAGGTAGCCGAGTTCGCGGCGGAGCAGGAAGTCGAGGAGCGAGATCCGGCCGGCGTGCAGGCTCTTGAGGTTGATGCCGGCGCTGAAGACCCGGCGGCCCCGGTAGCGGGGGTGGACCATCTCGCCGCCGCGGAGCACGCAGACCCGCACCTCCGGGTCCAGCAGCGCGAGGTCGACGGCGGTCTCCATGTCGTCGACCTGCTCGTTGTCCTCGGCGTTGAGGCAGTCGGTGCGGCACATGGTGAGGTGGGCCGCGCCGTCGCGCCGTTCCAGCCGGACGGAGCCGAGGTCGGCGGAGCCGGTGCGGCGGAACCCGGGCAGCAGCGCGAGGGCGCGGGCGGTCGGCAGCGCCATCGCGTCGATCAGGTGGCGGCCGGAGGCGGGCGAGCGGAGCACTTCGCGCAGGAAGAGGCCCTGGTCGATCTCCAGGCCCTCCTTCGCGGCCTGCGGCCGGCCCTGTTCGGCGGCCATCGCGGCGGCGTCCGGGAGCAGGCCCGGCCAGCCGTCGCCGGCGCCTGCGACGAGTTCGGGGAGCCGCAGGTCGAGCGTGCGGTCGTCGGTCAACTGCCGGTACACGGAGTCCCCGTGGAGCCGCAGGAAGCGGGCGCGCACGGTGCGGACGGCGTTCTTGGCGTCGGTGGCGCGGGCCTGCTGGGCGGGGGAGCGCCCGGCGGGCGCGGGCAGGCCGGCGAGGACGGCGTCGGCGCGGGCGGCGGCGTCGGCGAGGGCGCGGCGCTCCGCCGCGGGCACGGCGGTCACGCGACGGTCCCGGCCGGGGCCCCGGCGGCGCGCCGCAGCACCCGGTCACAGGCCGCGAGGTGGCGGCCCAGGGCCTCCTCGTGGGGCGTGGTGGCGGCGTCGAGCATCAGCTGGCGGCGGATCGCGATCCCGGGGGCGGCCGCCGCGAGCAGGCCGGCGACGGCGGCCAGGGCGGCGGCCGGGTCGTCCGGGAGGTCGTCGAGCAGGGACAGGTCCACGGCGTCGGGGGCGGTCAGCGCGGCGCCGAACAGCACGGCCCGGCGGGTCGCGGCGACACCGGCCTGGTTGACGAGCCGGTGCAGGGCCATGCCGGGCCAGACGCCCTCCGGGCCGACGGGCAGCAGCAGCCGGGCGGTCGGCGGGGCGATCCGGTAGTCGGTGGCGAGCAGCACCTCCAGGGCGGTGCCGCCGCAGTCGTTGCCGAGGCTGCCGGCCGGGTGGTCGGCAGCCTCGGCGGGGTCCGTGCCGCCGGTGCCGCCGGTGGTGTCGCCGACCTCGTTGGTGCCGGTGCCGTCGGTGGCCCAGGGGGCGTCGCCGACCAGTGCCACGGTCGGCCGGTCCAGGCGCTCCAGACGGCGCAGCGCGCGCTCCCACTTGTTGACCAGGGCCAGCGGCGGGGCGGGCGCGGGTGCGCCGGGCGCGCCCGCGACCCGGAGCACCACCGGGGCGTGGCCGCCCTCGTCCTCGGCCCGGTCGCAGAGCGCGTTGAGCGCCTGCACGGTCCCGGGGGAGAGCGGGCGGCTGCCGTCGACGAGCGCCGGCTCGGGGGAGTGGGTCATGGTGGTGTGCTCTTCCTGCTCGGTGCGGACGGTCACCAGCGGGCCAGCGCCGTCTCGATGGTGGATCCCGGGCCCATGGTCATCAGCACGCCGTACTCCCCGGGGCGGGCCGCCTGTTCCTCCAGCAGCCGCTGGTAGGAGAAGAGGAACGAGCCGCTGGAGAGGTTGCCGTAGTCCCGCAGCACGCTGGTGGTGTGCCGGACGTCGTGCCGGGTCAGGCCGAGGTTGACGCCGACGGCGTCGATGACCTTCTTGCCGCCGGAGTGCACCAGCCAGTGGTCGATGTCGCTGCGGCGCAGCCCGGTGCCGTCGAGCAGCCGGTCGACTACGAGTTCCGCGTGGGCGCCGACCACGTAGGGCACGTGCGGGTCGAGGAAGAAGCTGAACCGGGCCTGGTCGTCGTCCCAGTCGTAGCGCATCGCGTCGATCGCGTCGGTGACGATGTAGCTGGCGAACTTCAGCAGCCGCGGGCCACCGGTTCCCCGGCGTTCGCCGGGTGCCGGGGACGGCGTGCTGCCGCCGGGCGGGCCGAGCGGGTCCGCGACCAGCGCGACGGCGGCGGCGCCGTCCCCGAACAGGCTGTTCACCACGGAGGTCCGCATGGTGCCGTCGAAGACGTAGGCGGCGGAGCAGGCCTCGGCGCAGACCATCAGGGCGAGCCGGCCGGGGTGGGCGCGGGCCCAGCCGTTGACGGCGTTGAGCGCGTTGAGTCCGGCGTTGCAGCCCATCCCGACCACGTCGAGCCGGCTGGTGTGCGGGTCGACGCCGAGTTCGCGGATGATCAGCGCGCTCAGGCCCGGGGTGAGGAAGCCGGTGGTGGTGACGCAGCACAGGTACCCGATGTCGGAGAGGTCCGCGCCCGTCTCCTTCAGGCAGGCCAGGACCGCCCGGACGCCCATGTCCACGGCCTGCGCCTTGTGCTTGGCGAGCAGTTCGCCCTGGATCTCGGGGATCCGGGAGCCGTCGGGCCCCTCGGGCGGGAGGGTCAGGTGGCGGCGTTCGATGGCGCTGTTGAGGAACAGCGACCGCACTCTCGGGTCCCGGACGTCGAAGATGTCCAGGATTTCCTGCTGCGAATAGGAATGCGGCGGAACGGCGGTGCCGACCCCGGCGATCCTGGCCGGACCGCTCGCGGCGGCCGTCATCACCGGAATCGCGGCATCTGCCCAGTCCGTCCTTTCGGCCGTATTGCCGGTGTCGGACCCGCCGGTCGTCACGGTCGTCATCGGCACATCCGTTCCGGGAAAATCGGACGTTCCTCCGGGAATAACGCACAAAGGTCGATCGGTGTCACGGTCTCCCCGTTTCGCTTCACCTTGTCGGCTGTCCGATGAGGACAACGGACGGGCCGTCCGGGCGGTTCATTCCTTCGCTCGCCCGGTCAATCCCGGGAGCGGTAACGGATGAAGTCCGCCAGCCGGTTCAGGCCCTCGTCGATTTCCTCCGGCCGGAGGTGGCTGAAAGAGAGCCGCATGGCGTTGCGCGGCCGTTCGTCGGCGTAGAAGTGGTGCACGGGTGTCCAGAGCACCCGGAACTCCTCGGCGCACTGCTCCAGCAGCCGGTCGTCGGCCGGGAAGGGGACGTCGAGCAGCAGGAAGAAGCCGCCGGACGGCACGTTCCAGGAGACGCCCGGGACCGGGTCGCCGCTGCCGGTGCCGCCGTTCGGGCCGTTCCCGGCGCCGGTGCCGCCGGGGCCGAAGCGCCGCTCCAGGCCCTCCAGCACGTGCCGGAGGTTCGCCCGGTAGTGCGCGGTCTCCCGGGCGTTGGCGTCCCGGAGACTGCCCCCGTGGGCCAGCAGTTTGCCGCCGATGACGGCCTGGGCGATCGGGGAGGTGTTGACCGTCAGCATGCTCTTGATCTTGGCCAGCTCGTCGGCCAGCAGGCCGCCCGCGCCCCCGCCCGCCGCTCCACCGGTTCCGCCCACCACCCGCTGGTCCGCCAGCACGTAGCCGACCCGGGCGCCGGGCAGGCCGGTCTTGGCGAACGAGCCCAGGTAGACGACGCGCGCGGTGGTGTCCAGCGCCTTGAGGGTCGGCGGTCCCGCCGGATCGCCGAACAGGCCGTACGGGTTGTCCTCCAGGAGCAGGAGGTCCTCCTCGCCGGCGATCTCCAGCAGCCGCCGGCGGGCCGCCAGGTCCAGCCTGATCCCGCTGGGGTTGGCGAAGTCCGGGATGACGTAGCAGGCCCGGGGATTGAGCCCGGCCGCCCGGGCCCGGGCCGCCTGGGCCGAGAGGTCCGCGAGGTCGATGCCCTCGGGCGACTCCCGGACCGGCAGCACCCGCAGGTCGGCCAGCCGGGCGGCGCCCTGCGCGCCGACGTAGCTCGGCGTCACAACGAGCAGGGCGTCCCGCTCGGTCCGCCGCAGCGCGCGCAGCGTGAGGTAGAGCGCCTCCTGGCAGCCGACCGTGACCACCAGGGCGTCCGGGTCCGCGGTGATGCCCTCGTCCACCCGCAGGTGCTCGGCGATCAGCTCGTGGATGATGCCCTTGGTGCGCCCGTACTGCAGCAGGGTCTGCCGGACCGCGGCCTCGTCACTGCCCGGCCGGGCGGCGAGACGGGCACGGAAGAGCTCCAGGTAGCGGTGGACGTCGTCGAGGTCGAAGAAACCCTCGAACGGTCTTCCGGCGGCCAGGGAAATCGCGTCCGGGAACCGCTGCGCGATCTCGTTGAGGAAGTTCATCGATTCACTGACCGGTGCGGTGAGGGAATCGTGGAGGCTCGAAAGTTCAAGTTCCGTGACCACGCCCGGGGCGGATCGGCCGTTCACCACATTCGTCCTTAACGGCTCTGCCCGGAGTTCAGCGCTCTGCTGACGGGATCGGTTTCGCCTTCGGTTTCGCAATCGCTGCCGCCCGGCTCTTGCGCCCGGTGCGCCGCGGGCTGCAGGCTAGTCACAGCCGTAAGCCCGTGACAACCAATGCCTGCCCGGACGTGCGCGCAGTAACTGCCCGGAAGTACGTGATCCCGGATCCGCCCGTGTGCGGCGTCCGGTGAATTCATCCTGCGTTAGCATTCCGGCGGCTTCGTGTTCCGCCGGGCACCCGAGGCTCCTGAACCGCGAGTGCGCCGTCCCGGTGCTCCGCCGCCTCCCGGGCCGGAGCGCCGCAAGCACCGGCCGCCACGCGCCGACGACAGGTCGGCGCGCTCCCGGCGGCCGTCCACGAGAGGAAACACCGATGACGAACCCGTTCGAGGACGCCGAGGGCACCTACCTGGTGCTGGTCAACGACGAGGGGCAGCACTCCCTCTGGCCCTCCTTCGCGGAGGTGCCGGCCGGCTGGACCACCGGCTTCGGCCCGGCCGGCCGCCAGGAGTGCCTGGACCACGTGGAGGCCACCTGGACCGACATGCGCCCCGCCAGCCTGGTCCGCGCGATGGGCGGCTGACCGCCCCACCGGCCCGCCCTGCCCCATCGGGCACACCGTCAGAAGTCGGCGCGCCCGGCCCGGATGACCCGGGGCGGGCGCGTCGGCCGTTGGCGGTGCACCGGGCGGGTCAGGTGAGGAGGGTGTCGAGGACGGTGAAGAAGCCGTCCAGGGGGGCGCGGTCGCGGGTGACCTTGGCGCGGAGGACGGCGCCTTCCCAGGCGTCGACGAGGAAGGGGCCGAGGCGCTCGGGGGGCAGGGGGGTGGTGAGGGCGCCGGCGGTGCGGGCCTCGGTGAGGACGGCGGTGACGGCGGTGGTCCAGGAGGTCAGGCGGGCGTCGACGTCGTCGCGCAGGGCGGTGCTCTGGTTGGCGAGTTCGGTGCCGAAGTTCCCGAACAGGCAGCCGCGCCGGTAGTCGAAGCGGGCGAGGTCCTCGGCGAGGTAGCGGAAGTGGGCGCGCAGGCGCGGGGCGGGGGCGAGGCTCCCGTCCCGGAGCATGTCGAGCCGGCGGGAGACGGCGTAGCGGTCCATCACCTCGGCGGCGAGCGCCTCCTTGCTGGCGAAGTGGTTGTACACCGAGCCCTTGGGGACGCCGGCGGTGCGGGCGATGTCCTGGATGCCCGTGCCGTTGAAGCCGGTGGTGTGGAAGCACTCCACGGCGGCTTCGACCAGCTGTTCGCGGACGCTCGGCCTGGGCATGCGGTCTCCTCGCCCCCCGCGTCGGGGAACACGAACGGTCGTCTTGGGCGGCCATTCTGCCAGCGGCGGCGGCATCCGGCCTGGTGGGGGACGGTTGCGGGATTCAAGACGGTCGGTCATGTCGGAGGCGGAAGGCGCCCCGACCGAGGCAAAGCGCCATGTCCACGCCCACCCGGCGGCCGTACGGAGGTCGCGTACGCCCGGGCCGGCGCACTGGTGCGGGTGCCGGACGGCGTGCCGGCGGTCGAGGCGGCGCCGCTGCTGCGCGCCGGCCCGACCACCTCACCGGTACGCCCATCGACAACGAGGACGACCCGGCCTTCAGTGCCGCGCACGGGATCCGCGCCCCGGCCAGTGCTGTGACCGAGAAGGTTCGCCGGGTTGCTCGATCAGGCAGCGAGGGCAGGGCGGCCTCCCCGGCGGAGGCCTTTCTCGCCGCGGATGCGGGCTCGTTCGCGGCGTTGGGCGGCCAGGATGTCGGGATGGCGTGCGTTGGCGTTGCGCCAGCGCAGGTAGCGGTGCAGTTCGCGGGTCTGGACCGGGTGGTTGGGGTGGTTGGAGTCGGCCGGGGTGAACTGCCGCAGTGGTCCGAAGTGCGCCTCGATCGGATTGGCCCAAGAGGCGCTGGTCGGGGTGAAGCACAGCTCGACCTTGTTCTTCCGGGCCGAGTGCCGGATCTTGGTCCCCTTGTGGGCGGAGAGGTTGTCCAGGATCACGTAGAGGGGGCGCCGTCGGGTCGGGCGGCCCGGATGGATCCGAGCGGGGCGAGGGTGTTCGCGGCGCCCTTGCGGCGGCGGTTCATCCCCCACAGGGTGTCGTCGCCGATCGAGTAGCAGCCGTGGAAGCAGGTCACGCCGTGGGTGCGGTGGTAGGTCGCCGGCAGCCGGTCGGGCCGGCCCTGCCATCGACGCCTCCACGTATCGGATGGGGTGTGTCCCACATCCAACCGGTCTGGAGCGAGCGCGCCGCCGCGAGACCCGACCCGTCCCGGTACGACGGACCCGGGCAGCCGTGCAGGACCGGCAGCTCACATGGGCAGGTCAGTCGCATTCGTCGGCGCGTCAGATCTCAAATGGGCGCCGCTCTCCGCACCGACGACGCGTGCGCGGGTGGGGAACCCGGGGCGCCCGGAGTGCTTGGGGCGGGTGTCGACAAAGGATGTCCTCGGCAACTGGGGCAGCAACGTCGCCGCTACGCACGAGACCACCTTCAACGTCACCTGCCGATGACCCGGCAGTGAGGCGACCGGATGGCGGAGGTGCTGTCGATCGGCTCCGACGCCATCCGGGTCCAGGGTCCAGGGAGCAGGGAGCAGGGAGCAGGGAGCAGGGAGCAGGGAGCAGGGGTCAGGGGTCAGGGGTCAGGGGTCAGGGGTCAGGGGTCAGGGGTGGACGAGCTTGAACCTGACGAACTCCTCGTTGACGATGAAGATCTCCTCCTCGGCGGAAAGCCACCGCTTGCGGTCTTGGAGCTTGCTGGTCTCGATCCTCTTCTTCGTCCCCGCCACCTTGAGGTAGAACTCGTCGCCGCCCAGGTCCTCGATCTGCCAGCGGGTGCCGCAGCTGCTCTTCTCCAGCCTGATGTCGGCTCCGTAGAGGCACCAGGTGCGGTACTCGCCCCAGTTGGCGGACGTCGACTCGATGCTGTAGGTGAGGTCGTCGGCGTGCAGGGTGAAGACCAGGGCGGTGCCGTTGCCCGGCTGGTTCGTCAGGAGCGCGTAGTCCCAGCCCGCGTAGACCTCGAACGTCGCCCCGCGGCCCGAGTTGGCCTGGACGAGGTGGACGGGGTCGAAGACGGTCTCCCGCTTCGAGGGCGCGGGGTGGGCCGCGCTCGCGGGGAACCGGTGACCGGCGGCGCGGGTCGCGGTGTCCTGGGCCGTCGACGCCGGGGCGGTGCCCGCCAGCAGGGCGAGGCAGCCGGCCGCGGCGACCGCCGTGCGTCGCAGCGATCGGTGCAGCAGCAGTGACTTCCACATGGTCGTACCCCTCAGTGTTCGGCGTGGCCCGACTTCGATCCGTCGGCCATCCTCGCCGTCCGGGAACCGGACTTCAGCGAACCGTTCCGGGGGGCCGGGGAATTCACGCGGAAGAGTGGGTCTCGGGGCGTCTCGATTGAGGCGGCAGGCCCGCCCTCGCCGCGTGACCAAGCAACCCGGCGAACCTATGTGGTCACAGCACTAGCCCGCCGCCCGGCCGTCGGTCCGCGGGTGCGAGCGGGCCAGCCGGGCGCCGGCCTCGGTGAGCCAGTGGAGCGCGCGGCGGCGGGCGTCGGCCGGGTCGGCGGCCAATGCGGCGAGGGTGAGTACCCGGGGGTCGGCGTCCGCGGCGGCCTCGCCGGCGACGATCCGGGCGGGGACGCCGGCCCGCTCCGCCCGGCCGAGGACCTCGCCGACGGCCTTGCCGAGCAGGCTGGTGGCGTCGAACCGGCCCTCGCCGGTGACCACCAGATCGGCCCCGGCCAGCGCCGCGTCCAGACCGGTCAGCTCGGCCACCGCCGCCGCCCCGGGCACCACCTGGGCACCCCACGCGGCCATCAGGCCGTAAGCGGTGCCGCCGGCCGCGCCGGAGCCGGGGAGGTCCGGGTCGCCGCCCAGGAGGTCGGCGAACCGGCGCAGCCCCGCCTTCAGGAGGGCGATCCCGGACGGGCCCGCGCCCTTCTGCGGCCCGTACACCTCGGCCGCCCCGGTGGGGCCGGCCAGCGGGTTGGTGACGTCGGTCAGCAGCCGGACGCCGCCGGGCGGCGGGGTGCGCAGGGCGGTGCGGTCGAGCCGCACCGCCCTGGCGAGGGCGCCGCCGCCGTCCGGGAGGACGGCGCCGGTGCCGTCGAGCAGCCGCAGACCGAGGGCGGCCAGCAGCCCGGCGCCGCCGTCGGTGGAGGCGGAACCGCCGAGGGCGACGGTCACCCGGCGCGCGCCGGCGTCCAGGGCGGCGGCGATGGTCTCGCCGGTGCCGCGGGTGCCGGCGGTGAGCGGGGCGAGGGCGCCGCCCAGCAGCGGCAGGCCGCCGGTGTCGGCGAGTTCGACCAGCGCGGTGCCGTCCGGCAGCAGCGCGAAGCGGCCGGTGACCGGCCGGCCGTGCGGGCCGGTGCAGCCCGGTACCGAGTGCAGGACGGCACCGGGGAGGGCGGCGGTCAGCGCGTCGAGGGTGCCCTCCCCGCCGTCGGCCATCGGGCGGAGCAGCAGCTCGTCGTCCGGGCGGACCGAGCGCCAGCCGGCGGCCAGCGCCCCGGCCGCGGCGCCGGCCGGCGCGGTGCCCTTGAAGGAGTCGGGCGCGAGGACGACCCTCACGGCCGGGCCACGTGGGCGAGGTGGCGTTCGACGAGCGTGCGCAGCGTCTGCTCGCCCGGGGTGTCCCAGATCTCCTGGTTGAAGATCTCGACCTCGATCCAGCCCTCGTACCCGGCGGCGGTGACCCGGTCGGTGAGGGTGCCGAAGTCGATGTGGCCGTCGCCGACGTGCCCGCGACCGAGCAGGGCGTCCGCCGGCAGCGGCAGCGTCCAGTCGCACACCTGGTAGGAGGCGATCCGGTCCTCCCGCCCGGCCCGGGCGATCTGCTCGGGCAGCGCCGGGTCCCACCACACGTGGTAGCTGTCGACGACGACGCCGACCTGCCGGGCCGGGTGCGGCGCGGCGAGGTCGAGCGCCTGGCCCAGCGTGGAGACCACCGCGCGGTCGGCGCAGAACATCGGGTGCAGCGGCTCGATCGCCAGGCGGACGCCGAAGTCGCCCGCGTGCGGCGCGAGTTCGGCGAGCATGTCGGCCACGGTGGCGCGCGCGCCGACGAGGTCCCGGCTGCCGGCCGGCAGGCCGCCGACGACCAGCACCAGGGTGTCGGTGCCGAGTTCGGCGGCCTCCTCGATCGCCCGGAGGTTGTCGGCGAGCGCGGCCCGGCGCTCCTCGTGCCCGCCGGCGGTGAGGAAACCGCCCCGGCAGAGGCTGCTGACGGCGAGCCCGGCCTCCCGGCACAGCTTCGCGGAGCGGGCCAGGCCGGTCTCGGCGACCTTGTCGCGCCAGAGCCCGATCGCCGGGATCCCGGCGTCCACGCAGCCCCGGACGGCCTCCGGCAGGCTCCAGCCCCGGGTGGTGATCTGGTTGAGCGACAGCCTCCCGAGACCGGTGGCCGCGCTGCTCCCCGCCGCTTCGCCGCTCCCGGCGGTCCCGGCGGTCCTGTCTGCCCCGGTGGTCCTGGCGGCCCCGGCGGCCGTGGTCGTCACGGGGGCTCCGTTCGGCGCGCTCATGCCGTCACCCCGGCGACCGCCAGCAGCCCGCGCATCCGGTGCGCCGCGAGGTCCGGGTCGGGCAGCACCCCGGCCGCGTCGGCGAGCCGGAACAGCTCGGCCAGGTGGGGCACCGAGCGACCGCTCTGCGCGCCGCCCACCATGGTGAAGTGACTCTGGTGGCCCGCCAGCCAGGCCAGGAAGACCACCCCGGTCTTGTACTGGAAGGTCGGCGCGGCGAACAGGTGCCGGGCCAGCGGCACGGTCGGCGCGAACAGCTCCTCGTAGCGGTCGTGGTCGCCCTCGTCCAGGGCCCGCAGCGCCGCCGCCGCGACCGCCGCGATCGGGTCGAAGACGCCCAGCAGCGCGTGGCTGTGGCCGAGTTCGTCGCCCCGGATCAGCTCCGGGTAGTGGAAGTCGTCACCCGTGTACATCCGCACGCCGGCCGGCAGCGCGCGGCGCAGGGCGATCTCCCGGCCGGCGTCCAGCAGGGACATCTTGATGCCCTCGATCCGGTCGGCGTGCGTGCCGATCAGCTCCAGTACGGTGCCGGCGGCGGCGTCCGGGTCGGCGTGGCCCCAGTAGCCGGCCAGCGCCGGGTCGAACATCTCGCCGAGCCAGTGCAGCAGCACCGGCCGGTCGCAGCCGGCGATCAGCTCGCCGTACACGGCCAGGTAGTCCTCGGGGCCGCGGGCGGCGGCGGCCAGCGCCCGGCTGGCCATCAGGACCGGCTGCGCGCCGGCCTCCTGGACCACGGCCAGCTGCTCCTGGTAGGCGGCGCGGACGGCGTCCAGCGAGTGGACGCCGGGGGCGAGCTGGTCGGTGCCGACACCGCAGGCCAGCCGGCCGCCGACGGCGCGCGCCTCGGCGCCGGAGCGGACGATCAGCTCACGGGTGGCCGGCCAGTCGAGGCCCATGCCGCGCTGGGCGGTGTCCATCGCGTCGGCGATGCCCAGGCCCAGCGACCACAGGTGGTGGCGGAAGTCGAGCGTGGCGTTCCAGTCGACGGCGGCGGGCGCGCCGGGGGTGTTGTCGCCCAGCGGGTCGGCGACCACGTGGGCGGCGGCGAAGGCCACCCGGGTCCGGGCGGGGGCGGTCGGGGCGGGCAGCCGGGCGGGCTCGCGGAGCCGGAGCCGGCCGTGGCCGGGCAGGTCGATCTCGGTCATGGTGTCGGTGCAATCGTCTCGTCGGCGGACGGCCCGGTGGCGGGCCCGGTGGCGGGCGGGAGGGCGGCCGGCCCGGTGACGGGCGGGAGCGCGGCGGGCCCGGCGGCCGGGGGCGGGGTCACAGGGACAGCTCGGGGACGTCCAGCCGGCGCCCCTCGCGGGCGGAGCGCAGACCCAGCTCGGCGAGCTGCACGCCCTTGGCGCCCTCCAGCAGGTCCCACCGGTACGCGGAGCCGGTGACCACGTGGCGCAGGAACAGCTCCCACTGCGCCTTGAAGCCGTTGTCGAACTCCTCGTTGTCCGGCACGCGCTGCCACTGCGCGCGGAAGGACTCGGTGGCCGGCAGGTCCGGGTTCCACACCGGCTTGGGCGTGGCCGCGCGGTGCTGGAAGCGGCACTCGCGCAGCCCGGCGACCGCGCTGCCCTCGGTGCCGTCGACCTGGAACTCCACCAGCTCGTCGCGGTCCACCCGGACCGCCCAGGAGGAGTTGATCTGCGCGGTGATGCCGCCGTCGAGCCCGAAGACCCCGTACGCGGCGTCGTCGGCGGTGGCCCGGTAGGTCCGGCCCCCCTCGTCGACGCGCTCGGGGATGTGGGTGGCGGTGTGCGCGTACACCGAGCGCACCGGGGCGACGATGCCGTCCAGCACGTAGCGCCAGTGCGGGAACATGTCGAGGACCATGCCACCGCCGTCCTCGGCGCGGTAGTTCCAGGACGGGCGCTGCGCCTGCTGCCAGTCGCCCTCGAAGACCCAGTAGCCGAACTCGCCGCGCACGGAGAGGATCCGGCCGAAGAACCCGCCGTCCACCAGCCGCTTGAGCTTGCGCAGACCGGGGAGGAAGAGCTTGTCCTGCACGGCGCCGTTGCACACCCCGGCGTCACGGGCCAGCCGCGCGAGGTCCAGCGCGGCCTCCAGCGACTCGGCGGTGGGCTTCTCGGTGTAGACGTGCTTCCCGGCGGCGATCGCGGTGCGCAGCGCGGCCTCCCGGGCGGGGGTGACCTGGGCGTCGAAGTAGATCTCGGCGAGCGGGTGCGCCAGGGCCTCGTCGAGCGAGGTGGTCCAGTGGGTCAGGCCGTGCCGGTCGGCGAGCTCCTTGAGCTTGTCGGCGCTGCGGCCGACCAGGATCGGCTCGGGCCACAGCGTGTCGCCGTCGCCGAGCGGCAGGCCGCCCTGCTCACGGATGGCGAGGATGGAGCGGACCAGGTGCTGGCGGTAGCCCATCCGGCCGGTGACACCGTTCATGACGATGCCGATCACTCTGCGGGGCATGGGAGTTCTCCGTTTCGTGGGTGGTGCGGGGGAGCGCCCGGGCGGACGGCGCGGGACCGCGCGGTGGCGGTGGCGGTGGCGGTGGCGCGGGCGCGCGTGGCGAGGGGGCCGGCCGCGGGACCGCCGGGACCGGCGCGGGGGACCCGGCGCCGGCGCGGCCTCAGGCGCTGCGGTGGGCGTCCTCGGGGAGGACGGGGTGGGCGAACGGCTGTCCGGCGGTGTAGCGGGCCAGTTCGTCCGCGGCGGCGGCGGCCATCCGGTGCAGCTCGCCGCCGAGGGAGCCGGCCACGTGGGGGGTGAGGAGCACGTTCGGCAGGTCGTAGAGCGGGGAGTCGGCGGGCAGCACCTCGGGCTCGGTGACGTCGAGGACGGCTTCGAGGCGCCCGGAGACCAGCTCGCCCAGCAGCGCCTCCTGGTCGACCAGCGAGCCGCGGGAGGTGTTGACCAGGGTCGCGCCGTCGCGCATCAGACCGAGCCGGCGGCCGTCGATCAGGTGCCGGGTGGCGGGCAGTTCGGGCGCGTGCACGCTCACCACGTCGCTCGCGGAGCACAGTTCGTCCAGGCCGACGGAGCGAGCGCCGAGCCCGGCGGCCTCGGCGGCGTCGACGTACGGGTCGTGCAGCAGCAGGTCGAGGTCGTGCGGGCGCAGCAGCTCCAGCACCCGTCGGCCGATCCGGGAGGCGCCGACGATGCCGACGGTGCGCCGGTAGTTGCCGGCCCCGGCGTACGCGAGCTGCCAGTCGTACGGGGCGCGGCGCCGCCGGTACTCCTCGCGGACGGCCAGCAGCCGCTTGTTGGCGAACAGCACGGCGGCGACGGTGTACTCGGCGACCGGCAGGGCGTTGGCCCAGGCCGCCGAGGTGACCTGGAGGCCGCGGCGCCAGCACGCATCGGTGACGTGGTGCTTGACCGAGCCGGCGGCGTGGATGACGGCGCACAGCCGGGGGGCGGCGGCCAGCACCTCCTCGTCGATCGGCGGGCAGCCCCAGCCGGAGACGATCACCTCGGCGTCGGCGAGCGCCGCGCGGGCCTCGGGGGTGGAGAAGTCGTCCAGGACGAGCGCCGGGTCGAGGTCGGCCAGCGCGGTGAGCCGGGCGAGGGTGTGCGGGTCGATCAGGCGGTCGGCGAGCTCGCGGTGCATCGCGAGGACGGCGCGGGGGCGGCAGGTGGGCCGGCCGTCGGGCACGGTGGTCTCCCGGTCGGGGGTCGGGGCGGTTGCGGCGGAGGGGGTCGGCTCCGGGGTCACTTGACGCTCCCCGCGGTCAGGCCGGCCTTCCAGTGCCGCTGGAGCAGCACGAACGCGAGGACCAGCGGCACGATGGCGAGCAGCGAGCCGGTGATGACCAGCGGGTAGTACTCGGGGAAGGCCTTGGTCTGGGCGTTCCAGCTGAACAGGCCGAGGCTGACCGGGAAGAGCGTGCTGTCGGAGAGCATCACCAGCGGCAGGAAGAAGTTGTTCCAGATGGCGGTGAACTGGAACAGCAGCACGGTGACGAAGCCGGGCATCACCATCCGCAGCCCGATCGACCAGAAGGTCCGCAGCTCCCCGGCGCCGTCCATCCGGGCGGCCTCCAGGACCTCGTTCGGGACGTAGCCGGCGCAGAACACCCGGGCCAGGTAGACGCCGAAGGGGTTGACCAGGGAGGGCAGGAAGACCGCCCAGAAGGTGTTGACGATGCCGAGCTCGGAGGCCAGCAGGTACATCGGCAGGGCGAGCGCGGTGGTGGGCACCAGCACGCCCAGCAGGACCAGACCGAACAGCTTCTCCTTGCCGGGGAAGCGGTAGACGTGGAAGGCGTAGCCGGCCGCGACGCAGACCAGTGCGCACAGCAGCGAGCCGATCCCGGCGTACAGCAGCGAGTTGAGGTACCACCGGAAGTAGATGCCGTCGCCGGTGGCGGCCAGGTCGTGCAGGTTCTGCCCGAGCCGGAAGTTGCCGGTGCCCAGCGAGTTGCCGCCCAGCAGGTCGGCGGTGTTCTTGGCGGAGGCGGTGAGCAGCCAGCCGAGCGGCCACAGGGTGTAGACGGTGGCCAGGACCAGGGTGCCGTTCACGGCGGCCCTGGAGAGCGTCCAGGGGCGGCGCGGCCGGCTGCTG
Organism: Kitasatospora sp. NPDC056327; assembly: GCF_042261735.1. Lineage (NCBI taxonomy): Bacteria > Bacillati > Actinomycetota > Actinomycetes > Kitasatosporales > Streptomycetaceae > Kitasatospora > Kitasatospora sp. NPDC056327. The sequence goes on from NZ_JBHJRC010000116.1 coordinate 17,975, forward strand.
CCGCCGGGCCGGCCGGGCGGCGCGGTGCTGGGGCGGGTGACGGTGGTGGTCATGCGTCGGCCTCCCGGCGGCGTTCGGAGCGGCCCCGGGTGAGCCGGGTGACGGCGAAGGAGAGCCCCGCCGCCGCGAGGGCGAGCAGCACCGACGCGGAGGCGGCGAGCCCGTAGTCGTGGCGCTCGAAGGCGGCCGTGTAGGCGTACATGTTCGGTGTCCAGGAGGAGGTGACGCCCGGCGAGGTGCCGTAGAGGATCATCGGCTCGGTGAACAGCTGGAGCGAGCCGATGACGGTGAACAGGCCGACCATGGCGATCGAGGGCCGGATCAGCGGCACCTTGATGCTCAGGGCGGTGCGCAGCGGTCCGGCGCCGTCGACGACGGCGGCCTCCAGCACCGAGCGGTCGATGGCCTGCAGGGCGGCGTAGAAGATGACCAGGTTGTAGCCGGTCCACTGCCACAGCGCCATGTTGACCACCGCGGGCAGCGGGTGGCCGAGCGGGTCGGGCAGGGTGCCCAGGGACTCCAGCACGTCGAGCACGGGGCTGATGCCGGGGGTGTACAGGTACATCCACAGCAGGGCGGCGATGATGCCGGGCACGGCGTGCGGGATGAACAGCGTGAGCTGGAAGAACCGGCGGGCGCGGGCCAGCGTGGAGTCCAGCAGCAGGGCCAGGACGAGCGCCAGGCCGGTCATCAGCGGGATGTAGATCAGGCAGTACTGGGCGGCGGTCAGGAAGCCGCCGCGGAACGCCTCGTCCGACAGCGCCCGGGTGTAGTTGCCCAGTCCGGTGAAGACCGTCTCGGCGTCGCCGAAGCCGAGGCCGGAGCGGCGCTCGGTGAACAGGCTCAGCCGGATCGCGTACCCGATCGGGATCAGGGTGCAGGCGGTGAAGAGCAGGAGGAACGGGGCGAGCAGGACGGCCGGTGCCCCGTACCGCCCGCCCCGCCGGCGGCCGGCGGCGCGGGCGGTACGGGTGCCGGTGGTGCCGGTGGTCACTGGGCGACCTTCAGCCCGCGGTTCTTGAACTCGGCGAGGGTGGCCTGCTGCGCGGCGGTGAGTGCCTCGTCGATGGTGCCGGTGCGGCCGGCGACCTTGCCGAAGGAGTCCTTGAGCGAGCCGTTGGTGACGCCCATCGCCGGTCCCCAGGTCCAGCCCTGCTTGACCGACCTGGCGGCGTCCGCGTAGAGGGCGTAGAGGTCCTGGCCGCCGTAGAAGTCGGTGTTGAAGGCCTGCTTGGCGACCGGCACCAGCTCGGTGGCGGCCGGGTAGGCGGAGGAGGTGCCGGAGGAGATCCGGGCCTTGAAGCCGTCGGCGGTGGTGGTCGCCCAGGTGGCGAACTCGACCGCCGCCTTGGCCTTCTTGCTGTCCTTGGAGACGGCGAAGGTGGTGCCGCCGAGCATGCCGCTGGCGGGGGTGCCGTCCCAGCTGGGCATCGGCGCGGCGGCCCAGGTGCCGTTGACCTCGGGGGTGGTGCCGACGTTGGCCTTCAGGACGCCGCCGCCCCAGGTGGCGCCGAGGTAGCCGGCCGTCTCGCCCTTCTGCAGGGAGGCGGTCCACTGCTGGCTGAAGGACGGCATGACGCGCACGAGGTCCTCGTCGGCGAGCTTCTGCCAGTACTCGGAGACCTTGCGGGTCTCCGGCCCGGTCAGGTCGGACTTCCAGGACTCGTCGGCGGCGGTGAACCAGCGGGCGCCGTTCTGCCAGGCCATCGCCTCGAAGGTGGTCGGGTCGTCCGGGAAGAAGGTGGCGATCCGGGTGTCGGGCTGGGCGGCCTTCAGCTGCTGGGCGGCGGTGCGGAACTCGTCCCAGGTCTTCGGGACGGTGATGCCGGCCTTGGCGAAGAGGTCCTTGCGGTAGTAGAAGACCTGCGGGGCGGCGTCCAGGGGCAGTGCCCAGGTCCGGCCGCCGAGCGAGGTGAGCTCGACGGACTGCGGCAGGTACTTGCCCTTGAGGTCGGCGCCGACGAGCTTGCCGATGTCCTGGACGGCGCCCTGGCTGACGAAGTCCGGCAGCTGCGGGTACTCGACGTTGAACACGTCGGGCGCGTTGCCGGCCTTGACCGCGTTGGAGATCTTGGCGTAGCCGCCGGCCGCGCCCGCGGGGATCTCCTCGAAGGTGACCTGGATGTTCGGGTGGGCGGCGTTGAACGCGGCGACCACGTCCTTGGTGCCCTTCGCCCAGCCCCAGAAGGTCAGGTTCACCGGCTTGCCGTCGTCCGCGGCGGCGGCCCCGCTCCCGCCGCTGCTGCCGCAGGCGGCGAGCAGGGTGACGCAGAGCGCGGCGGAGGTGGCCGCGGCGGCGGCGCGGAGGGCTCTGCGGCGGGAGAAGGGGGTGGAGAGCATGGGTGGGCTCCTTACGGCGAGGGTCGACGGGCCCCGGGCGGCTCCGGCCGGGGCCCGGTGAGGGTGGGGGCGACTGGCAGTCATCCTGAGCAGGTCGGCGATCGGAGTCAAGGCATTGGGATCGAATGATCTGACTTGATCGATCGGACGGGGAGTCCGGGAACCCTGCCTGGCCATGGGAAACGCCGAAAAATGGGGGATCTGTGCCGCTCTCGCGACAACATCACAATCCGATCAAGCAGCTCATTTGATCGGTCCACCTTGACGAATGATCAGCCGCTCCCTAGATTCCGGCTCAGCACCCCAACACGGAGGACCCCCCATGCGCCTGCCCCCGGAGGACCGCGACCTCAGCCCGCACACCGGCTGGACCAGGGAGCACTGGGAGGCGGTGGCCGACACCCTGCTGACCTCGGTCCGCCCGTACGCGGGCCCCGGCGGCGCGCTGATCGACCTGCCCGGCACCCGCCCCAGCCGCTCCGGCCGCCGCTCCGACGGCCTGGAGGGCTTCGCCCGCACCTTCCTCCCCGCCGCCCTGCGGATCGCCGGCGCGGGCGGCGCCGACCCGCACGGCCTCCTGCGGCACTACGCCGACGGACTCGACGCCGGCACCCGCACCCCCACCGCCGAACGCGACCTGGCCGACGGCGACCGCGCCTCCTGGCCGGTGATCACCGACCGCGGACAGGCCATGGTCGAGGCCGCCTCCATCGCCTTCGCGCTGCGCCTCACCCGCCCCTGGCTCTGGGACCGGCTCCCCGGACCCGTCCGCGACCGGGTCGGCCGCTGGCTCACCGACGCCCTGCACCGCGAACCCAACGCCAACAACTGGCAGCTCTTCCCCCTGGCCGTCGGCGGCTTCCTCGACGAGGCCGGCATCGCCGGGCCCGAGTCCCGCGCGGCCGTCCGCCGCGGCCTGGAGCACATCGACCGCTGGTACCTCGGCGACGGCTGGTACACCGACGGCCGCCCCCGCGCCTTCGACCACTACAACGGCTGGGCCCTGCACCTCTACCCCGTCCTGCACGCCCACCTCGCCGACGACCGGCCGCTGCTCGCCCGGTACGGCGAACGCCTCGCCGCCCACCTGGCCGGCTACGCCCACACCTTCGGCGCCGACGGCGCGCCGGTCCACCAGGGACGCTCGCTCACCTACCGCTTCGCCGCCGCCTCGCCGCTGTGGGCGGGCGCCCTCACCGGCCACACCCCGCTGACCCCCGGCACCACCCGCCGCCTCGCCTCCGGCACCCTGCGCCACTTCCTCGACCGCGGCGCCGTCGACGAGCGCGGCCTGCTCACCCTCGGCTGGCACGGCCCCGACCCGCGGCTCGTCCAGGTCTACTCCGGCCCCGCCTCCCCCTACTGGGCCGGCAGCGCCTTCCTCGGCCTGCTGCTCCCGCCCGGCCACCCGGTCTGGACCGCCCCCGAGGAACCCGCCCCCGCCGAACGGCGCGACACCGTCCTCGCCCTGCCCGGGCCCGGCTGGCTGGTGCAGTCCACCGCCGCCGACGGCCTGGTCCGGCTGCACAACCACGGCAGCGACGACCAGCCCGCCGACACCGTGGGCCCCGACGACCCGCTCTACGCGCGGCTCGCCCACTCCACCGCCACCGGACCGTCCTTCGACGGCGCCGCCGACAACCACCTCGCCCTGCTGACCGCCGCCGGACCCACCGAACGCGGCCGCGTCCACCCGGTGGGCACCGGCCCCGGCTGGGCCGCCTCACGCTGGCACCCCCGCGCCGACGGCCGGGAACTGCCCGGCGTCACCGTCACCTCGCTCACCCTCGCCCACGGCGCCGAGGAGGTCCGGGCCCACCTGGTCACCGGCGCGCCCGCCGGCACCGCCGTCACCCAGACCGGCTGGGCCGTCGCGGGGCGGCACACCGAGACCCTCGGCGCGGGAGACGGACCGGGCGGGGCGACGGAGGACGCGGCGGGCGGTGCGGCCGACGACGTGCCCGGGGCGGGCGTCCGCGCCGACGGCCGGCTCGTCTCCGAACTGCGTGCCCTGCACGGGTTCACCGCCGCCCGGTCCGCACGCGTCCCCGGCGGCACCGCCTTCGGTCCCGAGGCGGCCCTGCCCCTGCTCACCGGTGACCTCCCCGCCGCCGGTCCGGCCCTCCTCGCCTGCGCCGCCCGGCTCACCGCCGCCGACCACCCGCCCGCCCTGGCGGACGCCGTCGCCCTGACGGCCGGGCCCGACCCCCGGGACGCCCGGGCCGTCCTGCTGACCGTCCGCCCGGCGGACGGGCCGGCCCTGCGGGTGCGGCTGGCCCCCGGGGAGGTCACCGTCGAGGCCGTGGAAGCGGGCTGAGCCGGGCCGCGCCCCGCCCTGCGCTGCTCCCCGCCGCGTACCGCTTCCCACCTACCGCTTCCCGCCGCACCGCTCCTCGCCGCGGCCGGCCGGTGACCGCCGACCCCACCCGAACAGGACCGCAACCGCCGTGCCCCTCGCCCTCGCCACCCTCGGCCTGCCCGGCCTTCCGCTCGACCGGGCGGCCGCCCTCGCCGCCGAGCACGGCTGGCGCGGCCTCGAACTGCGCTGCGCCCCCGACCAGCCGGTCCGCCTCGGACTGGACGCGGCGGACCGCCGCGCCGCCGCCCGGCAGCTGTCCGCCGCCGGGGTGCTGCCGCTGACCCTCGCCTCCTACACCGGCGTCGCCGCGCCCGGGCCGGACGCGCCGGTGCTCGCCGAGCTGACCGCGCACCTGCGGCTCGCCGCCGACCTGGGCTGCCGCCACCTGCGGGTCTTCCCGCACGGCGGACCGGGCCCGGCTGCCGAGGCCGACGACCGGGCCGTCCGAAGGCTCACCGCGGCGGCGCCGCGGGCGGCGGCCCTCGGCGTCCGGATCCTCGTCGAGACCCACGACTCGCACCGGGCCGGCGGCGCACTCGCACCACTGCTGCGCCGGGTCGGCCACCCCGCGGTCGGCGCGCTGTGGGACCTCCTGCACACCTGGCTGGCCGGCGAGACCCCGGAGCAGATCCATCGGGCGCTCGGCCCGTACCTGGGATACGCGCAGGTCAAGGACGTCGCCTCGGCGGACGACCTCACCCCGCTGCCGCTCGGCGCGGGGGTGCTGCCGATCGCGGACTGCGTGCGGCTGCTGGGCCCGGACGCCTGGGTCGCCTGGGAGTACGAGGCCCCGTGGCACCCGGCGGCCGCGCCGCTGGCCCCGCGGCTGGGTGACGGGGCACGGTACCTGGCCGGGGCGGTGCCGGGCGGTCGTGCCGGTGACGCCCGTCCGTGACCGCGTGCGGCGCCCGCCCGTCCCCGCCCGGCGGACGCGGGCGGGGGGGCGGGCGCGCGGCCGTGGTCGACTGGGCGCGCGGACGCGGCGGGCTCGTCCTGGAGGACGACT